>NZ_LWEJ01000170.1:0-74861 GCF_001635525.1 Alcanivorax sp. HI0007 | reverse complement strand
GGCACTGATGCTGGCCAGTTGCACCCATGTACGCAGTAGTCAGGACGTCTCGCTGGACGCGGAAGGGACCTGGCTGGTGCTGCCGCTGGTCAACCGCACCGGCACCCCCCAGGCCGGGTTGCGGGCAGCGGCCATCGTCGAGTCGGTACTCTATCGCCATGGCGTGACCACCGTGGACAGCTACCCGGAAACCGGTAATGACGGCTTGTTGTTCGAAGCCTCGTCCTCTGCCAACCGCGAGAAAATGGATCGCTGGGCACAGTCGCAATCGGCCCAGTATGTGGTCAGCGGTGTGGTCCATGAATGGCGCTACAAGACCGGTGTGGATGGCGAACCGGCAGTGGGTGTGATGCTGGAAATCCGTGAATTACCCTCCGGGAATATCGTTTACAGCGGGACAGGTGCCCGTGCTGGCTGGGCAAGATCGTCGCTCAGCCAAACGGGGCAGAAAGTGATCGATAAGCTGCTGGCACCGGTCATTCGCTAATGCGCAAGTGGCTGGGTAACACTGTCATCCCCGCACTGGTGGCGCCATCGGCAAGACCCTTATGGGTGGTGCTGGAGGCGGTAATACTGACCGTGGCGGCTGTGGGTATCGGGCTGTGGTTGCGTTCCGATGACCCGCTGGCGCTGGGTGCCAACTTCCGCTGGGGTCTCTTTGTGCCCATTGTTGTGGCGTTGCGATACGGCAGTCTGGCAGGCGTATTCGGGATGTTGTGTCTGCTGGCGAGCTGGTTCGTGCTTCGCAAGGTGGGCTTTTATGCGGACTGGAGTTTTCCTGAGGGCACCATGCTGGGCGGGTTCATCCTCAGCCTGGTTTGTGGTGAATTTGCCGACCTCTGGCGGGTGCGTCTGCAACGGGCGGAAAGTGCTGCCAGCTATGCGTTGGAGCGTCTGCAGAACCTGACTCAGCGTCACGTGCTGTTGCGACTGTCCCATGATCGCCTTGAAGAAAATCTGCTGGTCAAACCTTACACCGTGCGGGATGCGCTTTTTCGGTTACGGGATCTGACCCTGGATGAAAGTGACGGAAAGGTCCTGCCGGCGGCGGATGATCTGATCAACCTGCTGGCAGAGTATTGCCAGCTGCAGCGTGCAGGCTTGTACCCGATCATCGATGGCAAGGTCAGTGACCAGCCTGCTGCGTTGCTGGGTGAGAACAAACCCCTGGACCCGAACGACGCCTTGCTGAACCACGCCCTGGACATCGGCATGCTCGCCCATGTGCAACAGCATACCCAGGATGACCTCTACGTTGGCCGTTACCTGGTGGCTGCGCCGGTGACCAACAGTGCCGGGGAGATGATTGGCGCACTGGTGGTGGAACGGTTGCCATTTCTTTCCATGAATTATGAAAACCTTCAGCTGCTCTCAGTACTGTTGAATTTCTATGCGGATGTGGCTCACAACGGGGAAGAGGTCGACAGTCTTCTGGATACCTGGCCGAATCTGCCCAACCGTTTCGCCAGCGAACTCACTGCCCTGGCCCGACTCCGTGGGGAGGCCCGGGTAGATACCGCTCTGACGCTGTTTGTCGCGGATGACAGCGAACAGGCTGCACAGATTCTGGAAGTGCTGGCCCGTGGGTTGCGCAGTCTGGACCTGGCCTGGTGGGTGCATGACAACGTATTGATGATCATGATGCCGATGACCGGGGAGTCCAGTCTGGAAGGTTTTGTGTTGCGCACCGAACAGTGGTTGCAGGACGACTTTGCGTTCTTCAGTCTGCGCCAGGCGGGGGTCAAGTACTTCCATCGGCTACTGGATGAGCGTGATCCGGCCGATCAGCTGAACGAACTGCTGGGGGTGGCGGGTGTCTAGCTGGAAGCTGCTTATCTATGCCATCAGTGCCGAATTGGGCTCTTTGCTGCTGCTGCTTAGCCAGAACAGCTCGCTATCCTATTTCCTGCTTTATCTGGTGTCTCACGGTTTGGCCTCGGCCCTGCTTTCCGCAGTGGCATGGACCTTTCTTCCCACCCGTTTTCGGGAACCGAAAGTATTCTCGCTGGCGTTGATTTTTTCCTTCGCTTTTTTCATTCCGGCGATTGGCCTGTTGACCATCGTCGGCGGGATTGCCCTCGGCGTGATGTTGCCGGCGTTGTTCAAGCCGCTTCCTTTTTCCCAGGTAGCCAAGCCTTACTTCACTCCGGTGAACAATCAGCAAAGCGCCGGTTTCCGGCAGGTTGACCTGAAAACCCTGCTTACCAGTGAGACTGCGCCCAACGCCTTGCGGATTCAGGGCATGCTGGTACTCAAGGACATGCCTGGACGGGTCACGGGCCGATTGCTGCGTGATTCACTGGGTGATTCCTATGAGGATTTGCGCCTGCTTGCCTACGGTATTCTGGATCAGAAGGAAAAAGAGATTACCCGTGATATTGACCGGGCGCTGCAATTGCTGGAGCGGGCCAAAGAGTCGCGTCGATACCGACTTGCCCGGCGTCTGGCTGAACTTTACTGGGAACTGAGCTATCAGGACCTGGTTCGCAGTGACATCCTCACCCTGACCCTGGAGCGGGCCAGTTTTTATGCCGATATGGGACTGATGGAATCCCCCGAGGATGCCGGTCTGTGGTTGCTCCGTGGACGTATCAAGATGAGCCAGGACAACCTTGGGGAAGCCCAGGAATCCCTGATATTTGCTCGCAGATTGGGGTTGTCCCCGGCCCAGGTAAACCCCTGGTTGGCGGAAATCGCTCTGCAACGACGGCAATTGCCCATGGTGCGCTTGCTGATGGAACAAATTCCCGATGGCAGTCAGTTTACTGCCTTGAATAAATCCGTGGAGTACTGGAGGGGCTATGGCGCTGCCCAGAGCGGATAAGGCGGATATCTGCCTGCTGCTTGAGGGAACTTTTCCCTATGTCAGTGGCGGCGTGTCCAGCTGGGTAAACCAGATTATCCGTGGTTTTCCCGAATATACGTTTGCCTGTTGCTTCGTCGGTAGCCGACCGGAAGATTACGGCGACATGAAGTACACCCTGCCGGACAATGTGGTGCACCTGGAAGTGCACTACTTGCATGACTTCCAGCGCGGGGCTGAGAAAAAACCCAAAAAAGGTGACCCGAAGGCGTTCGAACGGTTACGTCGGCTCCACGAGTTGATGCGCACAGGGCGACATTCCCGGGAGCGTGAGGCTTTGCTGGGCGAGGCTCTGGATGGCCTTGGCGATGGCTGTTGTTATTCCGAGGATGCATTCCTGCACAGTCGGGCAAGCTGGGATTTCATCTCCGATGCCTATCGCAAGTACAGCCGCGACCCTTCCTTTGTGGATTATTTCTGGACCGTGCGCATCATGCATTCCCCCTTGTGGGTACTGAATGATATTGCCAGCAATCTGATCCCGGCGCGTATGTATCACACCATATCCACCGGTTATGCCGGTTTTCTGGGGGCCATGCTGAAACGTCGCACCGGCAAGCCGTTGCTGCTTTCCGAACATGGCATCTACACCAAGGAACGCAAGATCGATCTGTTCCAGAGTGAATGGATCAGTGATAACCGCGGCCTGGTGGAAAAGAACAATGCGGAAATGGCGTACTTCCGCGAGAAGTGGGTGAACTTCTTCACCGAACTGGGCCGTGAGTGTTATCAGTCATCGAACCGCATCGTGGCCCTGTACGAACGTAACCGGCAGCGGCAGGTGGAAGACGGCGCCCCCGCCGAACGTACGCTTAATATTCCCAACGGCATCGACCTGCCGCGTATGGAAAAAGTCCGTGCCGCCAGGGGCACCGAAATCCCCCAGACCGCCTGCCTGATCGGCCGGGTGGTACCCATCAAGGACGTGAAAACCTTCCTGCGTGCCATGCGTACCCTGGTCAACGAGATTCCGGACGCGAAAGGCTGGATTGCCGGTCCGGAGGATGAAGACAAGGAATATGCCGCGGAGTGCCGCTCGCTGGTAACCAGCCTGGGCCTGGAAAAAAACGTGGAGTTTCTTGGGTTTCAGAAAATCGACGAGTTGCTGCCGAAAGTGGGTGTGATTGTACTCAGCTCCATCAGCGAAGCCTTGCCTCTGGTGTTGCTGGAAGGCTTTGCCGCGGGTGTGCCGGCGGTGTCCACGGATGTGGGCTCCTGCCGTCAATTGATCGAAGGGCTGGATGAAGAAGATCGGGCGTTCGGCAAGGCCGGTTCGGTGGTTGGCATTGCTGACCCGGAAGCGTTGGGTAAGGCGGTGGCGACGTTGCTCAGTGATTCGCAGGCCTGGCACGACGCGCAGCAAGCCGGTATCCGCCGGGTGGAAACCCTGTATACCCAGCAGCAGATGTTCGGTTCCTACCGTGAGCTTTATCAGGGCCTGCTGGAAGGGGATATCTGATGGCAGGTATCGGTTTTGAGCTGCGAAAACTGCTGCGCAAGGATACCTTGCTGGGCCTGATCCGTGCTTATGCCTATGCTGGCGTAATCAGCTCCGGGCCCTGGGTGCTGTCGATTATCGGCATCCTGATCATTGGTATTTTCAGCCTGGGGGCGGTGGTGCCGGATATTGCCGTGTCCCAGTTCCAGGTCACGGTGACCTATCTGATTGCCATCAGCCTGGTACTGACCGGCACTGTGCAATTGGCGTTCACCCGCTTTTGTGCGGATCGTGCCTTTGAGCAGCGCGAGGATCTGATTCTGCCCAACTATGGTGGTGTCACCCTGTTGGTCACGGTGATTTCCGGCGTGCTGTCGCTGTTGGTGGCTCTGTTCCTGTTCCCGGAACAGAGCATTCTGTTCCGGGTACTGATGGCGGCCAGCTTCGTGGTGTTGTGCAATATCTGGATCGCTACCGTGTTTCTGTCCGGCATGAAGCAATACAAGGCCATCTTGCTGCTTTATGCCCTGGGTTACGCGATTACCGTGGTGGGAGCCTTGTTGCTGCGCTTTCTCGACCTGGAGGGGCTGCTGCTAGGGTTTCTGCTGGGGCAGGTGACATTGCTGGCCGGCATGCTGGTATTGATCGTTCGCGGTTATCCGGCGCGCAGCATGGTGTCCTTCGAGATGTTCGGTCCTCGTTATCTGTACCCCAGCCTGATGCTTGTCGGGCTGTTCTATAACGCCGGAGTATGGGCGGACAAGGCCATGTTCTGGTTCTACAGCGGCACCGGCAGCGATGTGATCGGTCCGTTGCGTGCCTCGCTGATCTATGACATCCCGGTGTTCCTGTCCTACCTGTCGCTGATTCCCGGTATGGCCGTGTTTCTGGTGCGCATGGAAACCGATTTCGTTGAGTATTACAGCAATTTCTACGATGCGGTGCGCGAAGGAGGCTCGCTGTCCTATATCGAGGACATGCGCAACCAGATGGTGTTCGTGATCCGTCAGGGGATCTTCCAGATCCTCAAGATCCAGGCCATCTCGGCGCTGGTGATCATGGTGGCCGGCGCCCAGATTTTCGCGGCCCTGGGGATCACCGATCTCTACCTGCCGTTGCTGAAAGTACAGCTGGTAGCCACGGCGCTACAGGTGGTGTTCCTGGCCATCATCAACGTGTTCTGCTATCTGGACCAGCGCCGCATGCTGGTACTGCTCACCGGCCTGTTTTTCGTGCTCAACGTGATCTTTACCGGCATCAGCCTGTACCTGGGCCCGCAGTTCTTCGGCTTCGGTTTCCTGCTGTCGCTGGCAGTGTGCGTGATGTTGGGGTTGTGGCTGGTTAACCGGAAGATGGGGGAGCTGGAGTACAGCACATTTATGCTGCATTGATTGATATAGCCGCTAACCTTTCTGGAATCCCCGTAGGAGGGTAGCGGAGTAACGCACGTTGTGCAGTGCGGCCCGAAGGGTGAGCGTAGCGAATAATGCCTCTCGAGGCGCGAACCGAGTGCAAGCGAGGTGACGCGACAGAGGTCTAGAGCTGTCGGTCATTCTTTCTGAAACCTGTCGAGCCTTGATATTCCTGATTGCCCTGCGGGCAATGTCCTCGCTAGGGCGAGGATCGCGCCTCAAGCGGCGCTCCTACAGCGGCTACGTAGCACCCTGTGAGTTCCCCCACCCAAAAAAAACGGCGCCATAAGGCGCCGTAATAGTTTGGCTCGGGAGAGCTATCACGGAGTAGAAACTCCGGAGTCGATGGATGGGACCTCATCGACGCCTGGCATTATGTGGACAGTTGTTCGCCGAAACATTCGCTTTGTAGACTTTCTGTTTAGCCCGCCAGGTCAATTTTTGCACGAAAGTGCATATAAGCCCGCCAGTCATGGCTTCCCCGGCATCAGTCCGCAGGCGCCCAGGAGCTCCTGCCACAGGCTAACATGGCGCTCCAGGGCACGCTCCATGCGGCTTTCCACTCCGTCCTGACCGAAGTAATGGTGCCGCCAGTGGGTGAAAGAGGCGGGGGGCGAATCCAGAAGACCGTTCATCTGTTCGAGGCTGTCAGCCAGAGACTGACGCTGGCGACGGCTTTGCGCCAGGGCCTGCTGCACCTTTGGCCCCCACACCTTGTCCAGCACATTGCGCAGGCGATGGGCCCGGGTGCTGGCCTGGTTGCGCGGACAAAGGCGTTGCGGATCAATGCCCTCCAGTAGTTGGTTACCACGCTCCAGCTCACGCAATGAAAGCGCCATGCGCCGAAGCAGGTAGCCGCCGGATTGATTATGGGCCAGGGTTTCCAGCAGCGGCTCCAGCTTCAGCGGTGTCACCGCGCCGCTCTGTTTGTGGGCGACCAGGGTGTGACTCAGTTGCTGCAGGCTCTGCAAGGCAGCGCTGATGTCGCCGACATTGGCGGACGGAGACTGACTGAAAAAGCGCCGTATTTCCTCGCTGCTGGCAAGCACATTCCAGTACAGGGCCGGCAACGCGGCTTTCTTTTCGGCCACCACCTTCGACATGATCTTTACCAGCTCCGGGTCCTCCAGTGCGTCTTCTTCCAGGCAGGCGCGCGCCTGTTGAATAAACGCCAGCTCATGATTGAGCCGTAAGGAATCCGCCTGCAGCTTGCCCAGAGCGCTGTTGCGCTGGCTGATCAGTTCCATCAGTCCACAGTGGCGCAGTTCCAGATAATCGAGCAGGTCCACGCGGTGTTCCGGCAGTGGCAGCCGTAACTCTCTGGCACCGGGATAGGTCAGCAGGGGAAGTGGGCCCCGTGCGGGAAGCTCCTGTCGGCTCAGTCGGGCAATCCGGCTAAGGTAATCCTCCCATCGCGCTTCATCCGGGTCCTGCGGGGCCAGCCACCCGATGACAAGCAGTGAAGCGATGGCCAGGGATGCCAGTACCCAGCCGGCTTTTTTCTGCATCACGACGGCACTCCGATTGGTGTGCTGTTTGAGTTTTGCCAAACCGTTGACACTGCGGTGGATCTGCCCACGCATTGCGGAACGGTTGTGCTATGTTTGGCCTGATCATTAATTTGCATTGGAAGCGCATTATGTCAACGAGGGGATTGCCGTTTTTCCGGTTAGTGATGCTGTTCTTGGCATTATCACTGGGCGCCTGTGATACCGGAGAGAAGGGGGGCACCGACTCACCACCCAAACAGGATAAAGCCGACACGCAAACCACTCAGCCCGCGCCGGCACAGCTGGATAGTCGCTGGCAGGCTCACCTGGCGTCTTCCCCCTCCGGGGTGATCAGTGCCCGGGCCCCGTTGGTGGTGCGTTTCAATCACCCGGTCATTGCGGCAGACAAGCTTGACCAGCCGGTCTCCGGTGTCGCCCGGCTGGTGCCGGAAATACCGGCGGACATTCGCTTTACTGCCGAAGACCGGCTGGAAATCCACTCCTCGGAACCACTGCCCGCCGGTGAAAACCTGACCCTGATGCTCTATGCCCAGGGCCTGAACGGTGTGGATGAAACGCTACCCCCGGCAGAATTCCCCCTGCAGGTCATGCGCCAGCAACTGAGCCTGACCGTGCAATCCCTGCTGCCGGCGGATGATGGCGAGCAGATGGTGCTCACCGGCAGCCTGGAAACCCGGGATCTGGCAGACGAAGAGAGGGTGGAAAAAAGCCTGCGCGCCAGCCAGGACAATCAAAGCCTCCCGGTAAGCTGGGAGCACGACAAGGCCGGCTTGCGCCATGGTTTTACCGTATCCGGTATCCGCCGGGGCGACCAGGCCAGTCAGGTGACCCTGGGCTGGAATGGCAGCTCGCTGGGCGTGGAAAATCAGGGTGAGCGCCATTACAACGTCCCTGCGGTAGCGGCCTTCGAAGTCACCAATGTGCGGGCAGTGAACTACCCGAAACCCCATGTGGAAGTGAATTTTTCCGAGGCCCTGCAAGGCTCCCAGAACCTCAACGGCCTGGTCACCCTGAATGGCAAGGCGCCACGCCTGGAGGTGGACGGCAGTCGCCTGCGGGTCTACCCCCAGGATGACAAGGAAGAGAATGTGGCACTGGTGATCGACGCCGGTCTGCGCTCCGCCAGTCATGGCCGGCTGGCGGAAAAGCTGGAAAAAACCATCACCCTGATGATGACCAAGCCCGGTGTGCGCTTTGTCGGCAAGGGCACCATCCTGCCGGATGGCAAGCAGCTCAGCGTCCCTTTTGAGGCCGTCGGTATTCGCTCAGTGAAGGTGCAGGCCTTCCGGGTGTTTGACGACAATATTGGCAATTATCTGCAGGGCAGTGAGCTGGATGAGGGTGACATGGATACCCGCACTGGCCGCTACCTGTGGCAGAAAACCCTTGAGCTTCCCGCCAACGGCGACGGTTGGCAGCGCTATCATCTGGACCTGACCGAGCTGATGGCCAAACATCCCAATGGTCTGGTCCATCTCACCCTGACCATTGATGGCGACGACATCACTTATACCTGCCCGGACAATGCCCTGACCCGTGAGACAACCCTGCCGGACAACAACGAAGGCCCGGGGCAGGAACAGGACCAACCGGACCGGTTGGCGGATTATTACCGTGATGCCGGCTACCTGAGCTGGTACGAACAGGACAACCCCTGTTCCGACAGTTACTACCGCTATAACGACCTGGCCTCCAGCACCCGTGCCTTCCTGGCTTCCAACTTGGGCCTGATCGCCAAGCGTGGCCAGGACGATACCCTGCACGTGGTGGCCACCACCCTGGACAACAATGAGCCCGCCGCCGATGTGGTGGTGAAGGCCTACAATTACCAGCAGCAACAGGTAGGTATGGGGCTCACCGATGAGGAGGGCATGGCCAGCCTCAAGCTGGATGGCACGCCTTTCTATCTGCAGGCGGTAAAAGATCGCGACACCGGTTTCCTGAAAGTGGCCCGCAACCGGGCCTTGCCCACCAACCAGTTCAACACCAGCGGCCAGACCGTGCGCGATGGTCTGAAAGGGTTTTTCTACGGGGAACGGGATGTGTGGCGCCCGGGCGATGACATCCACCTGACCTTTATTCTCGAAGATAAAAACGACGTGCTGCCCGACGACCACCCGCTCTCTCTGGACTGGTTCGATCCCCGTGGAAACAAGGTGAAAAGCTACAGCCTGGATCAGCCGGTGGGGGACTTTTATGCCTTTACCCTGAGCACCCGCGAAGACGCCCCCACCGGTAACTGGCGCGCCGTGGCCCGGCTGGGGCAGCGCTATTTCGATACCCCGGTGCGGGTAGAGGCCATCAAGCCCAACCGGCTGAAGATTGAGCTGGAACTGCCCGACCAGCTACCCGCCAATGAAGCGGCGCAGGTGGGCCTGTTTGCCCAGTGGCTCAACGGCGCCACCGCCGCCAGCCTGAAAGCGGATGTGAAAGTGCGGGTGGCGGCGACCACAACTGGCTTCGATGGCCTCAATGCCTATCATTTCGATGACAGCACCCGCGCCCTCAGTAGCGAGCCCTTTACCGCCTTCGAAGCCAATGTGGACGGGCAGGGCAAGGCCCGCTTCCCGCTCACCATCCCGGTGGAACAGACCCCGGGCATGCTGCGCGCTACCCTGACCACCCGGGTGTTCGAAAACAGCGGTGATTACAGTACCCAGGTTCGCAGTGTGCCGGTCTACCCCTTCAAACACTGGGTTGGCATGCAGGTGCCGCAGGGCAGTGGTTGGGGCGGTGCGTTGTCCCGTGATGGCAAGCACCCGATCGACCTGATCAGCGTGAACAGCCAGGGCAAGCCGGTGGACGGCCGGCCGCTGGATATCACTATCTACGAAATCGACTGGCGCTGGTGGTGGGACCGATCCGGCGACGACCTGAGCAATTTCATCAGCGACCCCAATACCAAGGTGGTTACCCAGGCACAGCTGACCACGGATGCACAAGGCCGGGGCCAATGGACGCTGAATGGCAACAACTATGACTGGGGTCGCCACCTGATTCGCGTCTGCGATCGACAAAGTGATCACTGCACCTCGCAGACCGTGTATCTGGGCTGGAGCAGCGACCAGGCCAGCGGCAGTCAGGATGCGGCTACCCGTTTGTCCCTCTCTGCGGACAAGGAAGGTTACCAGGTGGGCGACACAGCCAGGGTAGAACTGCCTGCGATCAGCGAAGGCCGCCTGCTGGTGAGCCTGGAAAACGGTTCCCGGGTGCTGGATCACTACTGGCTGCCGGCCAGTGGCCAGGCTCAGACTTTGGAGATTCCGGTGACTGCCGAGATGGCGCCCAACGTGTATGTGCATGTGGCTTTGCTGCAACCGCACCAGCGCGACAACGACCGGCCCATCCGTCTGTACGGTATCGTGCCGCTACTGGTGGAAGACCCGGCCACCCGATTGCAGCCGCAGATAAGCGCGCCGCAAAAAGTGAAACCGGAAGAAAGCTTCACCGTGGAGGTCAGCGAAAAGCAGGGCAAGGCCATGACCTATACCCTGGCGCTGGTGGACGAGGGCCTGCTTGGCCTCACCAACTACCGCACCCCGGACCCCCACGGCGCCTTCTATCGTCGCGAAGCCCTGGGAGTACTGACCTGGGATCTGTTCGACATGGTGGTCGGTGCCTACGGGGCCGAGCTGGACCGGCTGTTGGCCCTGGGCGGCTCCGATGGCGCCGATGATGGCCGCGAAAAACAGCGGCGGCGTTTCCCGCCGGTGGTGAAATTCCTCGGCCCCTTCACCCTGGATGCGGGTGATAGCGCCAGTCACGAGATCAGCCTGCCGCCCTATATGGGGCAGGTCAGGGCCATGGTGGTGGCCGGTGACAATGGCGCCTACGGCAAGGCGGATCAGGACATCACCGTGACCCAGCCACTGGCAGTGCTCAGTACCTTGCCGAGGGTCATGGGCCCGGGAGAAACCGTGGATTTGCCGGTAACGGTGTTCGTCACCGACGACGCGGTGAAGCAGGTCACGTTGTCCGTGCAGGCAGATGATGACCTGTTCAGCGTGGAAACCGGTGAGGCGGCGATGACCTTTACCGGACCGTCGGACCAGATCGTCATGCTGCGCCTGCGCGCCAACGACCGGGTAGGCACCGGCTCGGTCACGGTGACGGCCACGGGGGGCAAGCATCGCGCCAGCGAAACCGTGCACCTGCCGGTACGGGCAGCTAATCCGCCCACCACCCGCGATACCTTCAAGGTGCTGGAGAAAGGGGAAACCTGGGCGCTGGATTATCAGCCCCATGGCATGACCGGTACCAACAGCGCGACATTGGCAGTGAGTGCCCTGCCGGCCATGGGGCTGGAGCGACGGTTGAATTATCTGCTGCGCTACCCCCACGGCTGCGTTGAGCAAACCACGTCGTCGGTGCTGCCGCAGTTGTACTTGAAACAGCTGGTGCAACTGGATGCGCAGCAGCAACAGGAGATCCAAACGAACATTACCGCCGGCATCGAACGGCTCAAGCGCTTCCAGCTGGCCAACGGCGGCTTTGGCTACTGGCCCGGCCAGGCCCAGGCCAATGACTGGGGGTCTACCTATGCCGGGCACTTCCTGCTGGAAGCCAGAAGGCTGGGGTATGCGGTGCCCGCCGGCATGATGGATGACTGGGTCGAATACCAAACCCGTCGTAGTCAGACCCTGGGGGATCGTCCCTGGGAATGGAGCGCCGAGGCCTATCGGCAGTACACCCTGGCTCTGGCCGGCAAGCCCCAGGTGGGTGCCATGAACCGCCTGCGTGAGCGCCTGCAGATGGCGAAGCAGGACTATCCCCGCAGTGCCAGTTACCACAGCGGTCGCTGGTTGCTGGCGGCGGCCTATCAGCAGATGGGGCTCAGCGATGTGGCCGCTGAACTCACCACATTGAATGTGGATGATCTGGACTATGACGGTGCCAGTTACACCTACGGCTCCTCCCTGCGTGATCAGGCCATTCGCCTGACGGTGGCTCAGGCTCTGAATCGTGAGCAGGAGGCCTGGTCCCTGGCCCAGGATATTGCCGATCAATTGTCCGGACAGAGCTGGTACAGCACCCAGACCACCGCCTGGTCACTGATGGCCATGGCCCGTTATGCGGGGAGTCAGGGCGGCGATCATGGTTACCGCTTTGCCTGGCAGGAAGGCAAACAGGGCTGGCAGGATATTGCCGCCACCTCGCCGGTCACCCGCCAGCCGCTCAACGCCGGCGGCCGGGAAGGGGATGACAAACAGTCGCTCAGTGTACGCAATGACAGCGATCGCAAGCTGTTCGTTACCCTCAGCCAGACCGGTACTCCGCTACCGGGCAACGAGGCGCCGGTGAGCGAAGGCTTGAGTCTGGCCGTACGGTTCCTGGTTAATGACAGGCCGATCAATCCGGCCAGCCTGACGCAAGGGCAGGATTTCACGGCGCAGGTGACGGTGACCAATACCGGCTCCCGCTTGCTGGAGGATGTGGCGCTGACCCAGATTCTGCCGTCCGGCTGGCAGCTGACCAGCAGCCGTCTGGATGGCAGTGCGGGCAATAACGAGAAGGTGACGTACCAGGATCTGCGCGACGACCGGGTGATGCATTACTTCGACCTGAAGCCCGGCAGTAAAGATGCCCTGACCCTCAGCGTGGACCTGAACGCCTCTTTCGCCGGCCGTTTCTACCTGCCGGCCTGGACCGTGGAAGCCATGTACGACGGCCGCCGTCAGGCCCGCAGCAAAGGCCAGTGGGTGGAAGTGAAACGGGAATAAACAGGGCGACATAGTGAATCAAAAAGCCCCGGACATTCCGGGGCTTTTTTGTGGATGCCGTAGGGGGTTGTGTCAGGCGGCTTCGTTTTTCTGGTAACCGTCCGCATCGCCGATCAGGCTATCCATTTCTGCCAGAAATTCCCGGTTGTCGTGGTCCCAGGGGTGGAAGCCCGGCTTGAACCAGTCCAGCCAGGGAATCACCACCCGGCGCAGGCCGCCCGGTTTCAGCCACTGGAACTTGAACGAGAGCCACCAGCCTTTCAGATTGAACAACTGGCCCACCTTCCAGGTGTTGATCAGGTAGAAGGGATAGAACAGCGAGAAGAAAATGGTGGTGGCCAGGACCAGGCCCACACTGCGCAGGGCCCACGCTTTGATGCCGGTACCGAATACGGTCTGGTACACATCAAAGGCGACCGCCTTGTGCTCGGTTTCTTCCAGGGCGTGCCAGTGCCACAGACGCTGGTAGGACTCATCCGAATCGTCAATCAGGTCCGGCTCACGCAGCAGGATATCGGCGAGAATGGCGGTCAGGTGTTCCAGTGCCACGGTGGCGGAGAGTTGCAGAGCATTGGGTGTGTATTTGGAAATCACATCCAGCAGTTTGGAAACAATGGCTTCCTGGGTATCCACCGGCAGCCCGGCTTCCACCATCTTCTGGTTGTAGTCCTCATGCTCGCGCCCGTGCATGGCCTCCTGACCAATAAAGGCTCGCACGGCTTCCTGCAGTTCCGGGTCGTCAATGCGGTCGCGATACTTGCGAACGCTATTGATGAAGAAGCGCTCGCCTTCCGGGAAAAACAGCGAAAGCGTGTTGAAGAACTGGGTGACCGTGGGGCCCCAACTGTGCCAATTGAGTACCTTCTCATCCGGAACATGAAATTTGAGATTCCGGCGAATTGGCATGATATGCATTTTCATTGTTATACCACCTTTTCTCCAATGATCCTGTCATCCACTTAACGCCTGTTGGCCGAAAATTACAATTCCACTGTGACAGTCGATCACGGAATTGAAACAATGGGTTTTAGTTAGCTGATAGAGGTCGGCAATGACGGGAAAATGGCGTTTATTGTTAAGCGCTGTTGTGTGCCTGGTGGCGATTGGCAGTGCCTTCCACTTTCTGGTGATGGAGCGCCATGGGGTACCGGACAGTGGTATCCGGGTGGTGGAGCAGGGTAATGACGAGGGCGGCCGCGACTGGGTGATTCGTCTCTACCAGAGTGACCGCCGTCACCATTGGCAAGTCAGCGGCAAGGGCTATGCCGTGGCAATTGACCGCCTGGGCAAGGACAGCTTCTCTCTCGATATCACCTACGGGAGCAGTGGTGACGGGCGCCACAGGATTCGCCAGCAGGTGCGCTTGCACGAAGGCCCCACCCTGGTGGCGGCCTTCGCTGCAGGCCCGAGCGAGGCCGGTGACACCCGGGTTATTGTTGATCGGGTGAAGTAGGCGGTGCCGGCTCGGCGTTTGCGGCATCGTCCGGAGTGCGGTTGTGCAGCATCACGGCTACCAATACGGCGGTCATCGCCAGAATCCCTGCACCAATGGCGGAGTTGGTATGCAGTGCCAGGCTGAAGCCCTCCCGGGCTGCGGCCATCACCGGCGCGCCCAGTTCCGGGCCCAACTGCGCGGCGGCACCGATGGCCCCGCCCAGGGTATCCCCGGCAGCCAGTGACAGCTCCTCAGGCAATCCCGCAGGGAGCTGCTCCAGCATATGTTGCCGGTAAACGGCCGCGCCAATACTGCCGATCACGGCGATACCCAGCGCCATACCCAGTTCCGTGGCGGTTTCCGAGGTGGCCGACGCCGCACCGGCTTTGCGTGCCGGTGCGGCGCTGACCACCATGTCGGTCCCCAGGATCATCATCGGCATCACGCCCACGCCCATCACGGTCATTCCCACGATCAGCAAGGGAATCTGGGCGGGACTGTGCACCAGCAGCAGAATCAGCAAGCCGGCGGTTGCCATCACCAGCCCGGCGCTGACCAGCTGCCAGTGGGGCAGATAACGGGTCAGTCGGGGGATCAGTAAGGACGCTGCGGTCTGCACCAGGGCCGGCGGCAGCATCACCAGTCCGGCCTCCAGTGGCGACAGGTCAAGGACTCCCTGCAGGTACTGGAATACCATCAGCCAGGCGCCGGACAAGGCCAGGATGGTGAGCATCATGGCCGCCACCGAGGTGCTGAAGGTGCGGATGGCAAACAGCGACAGATCAAACATGGGCTCGGCCAGCCGCCGCTGACGACGGACAAAAAGCACGCCGATCGCAAGGCCCAGCGCAACGGACAGCAGCGGTATCAGTGATACTCCGTTGCGGGCCATATCTTTCAGACCGTAGATCACCGCCAGTACCATGGCCACCGACAGCAGGGCGCTGGTCCAGTCCTGGGCGCCGGCTTCCTCATCACGAAACTCCGGTAATAGCAGCGGTCCGCACACCAGCAGTAACAGCATCACCGGTACCCCCAGCAGGAACACCGAGCCCCACCAGAAGAACTCCAGCAGCGCTCCCCCCACCAGCGGGCCAATGGCGCTACCGACGATGAAACCGGTCATCCACACGGTAATTGCCACGGTACGTTCCTGCTCCAGCTGAAACATGTTTCGCAGCAGCGACAGAGTCGAAGGCATCAGGGTGGCCCCGGCAATGCCGAGTAGCGCGCGGGTGGCAATCAGCATTTCCGCACTGGTGGCAAAGGCTGCCAGGGCTGACGCAACGCCAAAAGCGGTGGCGCCGGTCAGCAGCAGCCGACGACGACCAATGCGATCACCCAGTGTGCCCATGGTTACCAGAAAGCCGGCGATCATGAAGCCATAGATATCCAGGATCCACAGGAGCTCGGCGCTGGTGGGTTTCAGGTCGGCACTGAGGTGGGGTGCCGCCAGATGCAGCACGGTCATATCCAGTGCCAGTAATACGGTGGGTAGCATCAGCACCGTCAGTCCCAGCCACTCGCGACGGGTGGCGGCTTGGGGGGTGGGCATGGTGTCTTCCTCGCAACAGGGCGTATCAGGTTGTCGTTTCCGGTGCCTGCTTTTCGACAGGGGAACGGTTAAAGAACCCTAAAGTCTCAACCTGACTTGAGGTCAAGCTGGCTGCGCAAAAAAACAGCCGGCCAGTATCCTTCCTGGTTTTCGCAAAAGCCAGTGGCGGTTGCATGACAGTGTGATGCCTGCCCGGGAATAGCGGTGAGGATGACAGAACCTTGAATCTGAATGACCACCGATGCAGATCGCGTAGGGTGCACTGAGCCTAAGGCGAACTGCACCATCAAACGCCGGATCGGTGCAGTTCGCCCTAGGCTCATTGCATCCTGCGTACTTGATATCGCATATGTCTGCAGACCCATCGCAGTATTTCTTCACTCTATCCGCGAAAAACCCAAGAAAAAGGGCGCCATAAAGGCGCCCCCAGAGAACAGCTCTCCCGCTGTGTTCTTGTTTGCCGGATTCAGAGCCCGCGGTTTTTCAGGCGGTTGGCATGTTGACGGAATACCGCGGTGGGATTGGTTTCGAAAGGACTGACCAGGCCGGCAATCTGATTCACCTCATCCAGGTGGTTCATGCGATAGTCATCCCGGATCACCAGGCCCAGATGGCTGGAGCAGCTGGAAACCAGACCGTCGTTCTTCTCGCCAAGGTAAAGCAGAGCAAGCAGGCCCATACCGGCATCGCTGATGTCCAGCACATTGGTCAGCGGCTTGGCGCCAGACCAGGAGTAGTAGCGTACGCCATTGTCAGCCACTTCCGGTGCGTGGCCGCAGGCATCTTCTGGTAATCCCTCCGGGTAATGGCTGTTGAATTCCGTGCTGCCGGGTGTGGACAGGGAATAGAGAGCGGCCAGGGAATCCTGGTCGTAGCCCCCACCGGAAATCAGATCCAGAAAACCGGTTGCTGCATTGACGATATTGCCAATCACATTCCCGGTCAGTGGCAGCGCTTCCTGCAAGCCGAGCAATACATCGGCCATGCGGGCCCCGGTGTGGGGGCCGGCAACGGCGGTGGCGGATGCCACATAGTCCGGATACACCGATGCCACATAACGCACCGTCGGGCCGCCATGGCTGTGACCGATCAGATTCACCTTGTCTGCGCCCGTGGCAGCCAGAATGGCTTCCACCTGACGGGCCAGCTGTTCGCCGCGCACTTCCGTACTGTTGGCGGCAGCGACCTGGGTGACATAGACCTTGGCGCCACTGCGGCGCAGTTCTTCGGGAATCCGGTACCAGTAGTTGTAGCCGGCGATGTCATCAAAGCCGAACAGCCCGTGGCTGAGCACGATGGGGTAACGGGTTTCGGTATAGGTGTCCTTGAACAGCCAATCGAACCAGCCGGCATGGGCAGGCAGACTGAGGGAGGACAACAGCAGACATAGAGGTAGGGTAAGTGCGCCCAGGGGCGCTCTTGAGGATCTCATCATTGGCATCACCTTGTTGTTTATTATTATCGGCGGTACTGCCAAGTCTTCGCCGAGCGCTCCCTGATCAGGAGTGAGACCACCATAAAGGAATCTCAATCATTAATTAACACCAATGTTAATACCTATTTGTTATAAAGGTGCAAAAATAATGGTTTAATTGTGCATAGGTCAGCAACAAGGTCCTGATTCCAGGCGTTTTAGCCACGGTCATGGCCGATGTCTGGCTAACCGGGCAAGCTGTAGTAAAGTAACACCGATATTAAGGGTGAGTTGTATGGAGCCTGCTTCAGGGCAGAAGAAACGGCGGGGAAGGCCTGCCGGAAAAACCGCGGATACCCGTGAGCGCATCGTTGATGCGGCCCGCGAAGTCTACGGTGAGCACGGCACCTACGGGACAACGGTGGCATTGATACTCAAGCAGGCGCAGGTGTCACGGCCCACCTTTTATAAATACTTTTCTTCCGCCGTGGATGTGATTGATGAGGTTGTTCGCCAATGCAACCAGGAAGTGGAGCAGTTATTTGTCAGGATTTTCGAGCAACCCCAGAAAGAGTTTTATGACTACCTGCCCATGGCCCTGAGCGGGTATCTGAACTGGGGCCGCTCACAGGGATTGCTCATGGAAGCGCGATTTCGGGAATTGCATGATCGTTCCTCCCCGGTTTCGCGATATCGTGACGAGCACAATCGACGCATTGCTTCCACCCTGCACAGCAGCATGGTCAGGCACGGCCGAACCCCGCCGGATGATCTGGCGTTAACCTCCCTGGTGCAGGGCATCGAACACCTCGGGTATCAATTTTGTATGCAGGCTGAGCATACCGAGATGCCCCGTTACATTGAGGTCATGGGGCGATTATGTATTGCCATGCTGGGTAACAGACACGACTGGCAAGAGATGATGGCATCACCTTTCTTCAGTCGCCTGCTGGGTCTGGTAGAGAATGAATCAGAGACAGGCTCCTAAAAACAACAATAAAGGAAGTGACCATGGAAAAACGCTACCTCTTTGGCGCACTGCTGCTGTTCTTGATGGCCGTATTATTGATCTGGGGTTTGCCGGGAGACCCTGAGAGCCACCGCACAGCGAAGCCGGCACGGGATACCGCCAGTACCTCCCTTTCTGATCTTGAAATCGCCGGCCTGACTGACACGGAAGGCTATGATCATTTCCGTCAGCGGGCGCAGAGCGTGGGGCCGACACCGGCGTCGCTCCAGGGGACCCGTGTTGATGGCCAACTGTTGGTTAACGCCAATGGAGACCTGGTTATCAATCCTGCTGTCCGTCAGGTGTTTGACTATTTCCTGACGGCTGTGGGTGAAGAGCCCCTGGAAGATATTCAGGCACGTCTTGCCGGGTATTTGTCAGAACAACTTCCTCCCCAGGCCGCACGCCAGGCCTGGACGATTTACCAGCAGTACATGGCCTTGCGGGAAGCCATGGAGCAATTGCCGGAGCACGATGGCAGTGTCGCAGCCATGCGTCAGGCCATCACGCAGCGACACGATATGCAGCAGGCGTATCTGGGACCGGAAGTGGCCGACGCTTTTTACGGGCTGGATATGACCTATGATCGCTACATGATTGAACAGCAGGCTGTGCGTGAGAATGACAATTTGACGGCGGTGGAACGGGACCAGCAACTGGCTGCCCTTGAACAGAATCTGCCCGCGGGCCTGCAACAGATGCTGAATGAAACCCGCGCTCCGATAAGGCTGCAACAGCGCACCCGGGAAATGCGCGAGCAGGGCGCCAGCGAAGCGGAGATTCGTGCATTACGGGAGCAGACTTTCGGTCCCCAGGCGGCAGAACGTTTCGAAGCCCTGGAGCAACAGCGTCAGGATTGGGAGCAGCGTTACCAGGCATATCGACAGGAGCGCCTGCAGCTGATCAACAGTGGGTTGTCACACACGGACCAACAGGTGGCGCTGGCCCGGTTGCAGCAACGACTTTTCGAAGAGAAAGAACTCGCCCGGGTACAGGCTCTGGACCGGATCAACAGCGAAGACCGTTAATCCGGCGACGGTTCGGGGCTGACCTAAAGACGAGCCCGGTGGGCTCGTCTGTAGCGGCCTGGTCAGAAATGATAGCGCAAACCTGCGCCGATCATATCGACGCCGATATCATTGTCGAAATGCACGAACTCGCCATACAGGTACAGTTTGTCGAGCAGGTCAACGGTGGCACCAACCCCGCCAAAAGCGTCTGTGGATGAGTCGTCATCGTCTCCGCCCGCATTGCGGATATCGAAATCAGTGTCTGCCACCCCGGCCTTGCCATACAGACCGACCGGGCCCAGCTCAAGACTCAACAACCCAGCCAAGGTAAAGGCGCCGCCTTCGATGCGGGTACCGTTGTCAGCCTCCTGTTCCCCGAAATCGTAGTAGCCGATTTCTGCACCAATCAACTCGATGGGGCGCCAACCAAGAAACAGGGCGCCGGTGGTGTCATCGTCATCGAACTTCACATCGTCGACGTTTTCGTCCACCGAGGCGTTATAGAGGCCGCCCCCGATATAAATCCCGCCGGCATTGGCGAGAGGTACCAATGTCAGCAGAGCCAGGCCGGTGAGTGCTTGTCCAAAGCGTTTCATGTGGTTCTCTCCTTAAAAGACATAACAGCAGTCTATACGACTTACATGTGATCTACGAAGAGATAAATAGTGAACAGTCGGCTTCGGGGTAAAGTATTTTAATTTTGTGATCAATACTTTACGAAGAAAGGTGTTTCGAGAGAATCGATATGTACCTTCTGTAACGTTTTTGTTTTCCGCTGTAAGCAAAGAAGCCCGACTTTTGTATATCCCACATTTTTGATAGGGAAGAGAGCGGGTCTTGCGCAGAAGGTATGTACATATACCCTGCTTGGTTGTAAACGGTTAGCTCGCCAAGCCATAAATCGACGCCGTCATAAAGCAGGTCAACACGTAGATGATCGAATTCTTTGCCCAGTTTCCGAGCAATTCTCAAAGCGGCTGGAAAGGAAGCGGGAAGGGGCATATTGGGGTCTGGCTTTGCCAAAGAGGCAGGTTCATCGCTCAATACAGGATTGTCATCGTTGTCTATATTCCACGCATTTGATCTGATGTCACCCAGTCTGCCACCAATATGAACAATGCGGCCTACCTTGTCGCCAAAAGTATATATTTTAAGCTCTGTAAGACTGTCTTTCTTGGGCTCAATAATTTCTTCAAGGAAGATTTTTCTTCGAATTTGACTATAAGCCCACTCACCATGATCTTTGCCATGATTAAGTCTTAACCAGCTCTGCGCTTTTTCCTCAAGCTTCCTTAAGTCATAGTTTGCTTCGTTGAGAAAATAATTTGTTCCGCAGCCATGGTTTGCTTTCAGAATTGCTGGCTTCCCAATTAATTCCCGGGGAATATTTCCGATGCTATTGCCTGCCCAGAGTACCTTTGCGATACGAAGTTCAGGAATTCTTTCCGAAACCCACTTTTTACAAGCTAATTTGTCTGAAAGTATGACGAATCTCCGGTCATGGTCAAAAATCTTTCTCCATATAAACTTATCGTTAATGGTTTTTGGGAATATAACTCTTGGGAAATATCGTATTCTTCTTATGAAGAAAGCAATAATTTTCGGGTGGGTCACCCATATCCAAAGAGTAAAAAAAACGAGGTATGCGCTATCGGCAACGGTGTTTTTTTTATTTTTCGGCGTAAGC
The DNA here is from genome assembly GCF_001635525.1 of Alcanivorax sp. HI0007. NCBI lineage: Bacteria > Pseudomonadati > Pseudomonadota > Gammaproteobacteria > Oceanospirillales > Alcanivoracaceae > Alcanivorax > Alcanivorax sp. HI0007. Next base: position 53,807 of record NZ_LWEJ01000170.1, on the reverse strand, counting down.
ATAAATCAATGACCATTTTAATAGGTGGCTGCCGTCGGCTTTCACAATTCCGAGTGTCTCGGATAGCGTAGGCGCTAACTCTTCTGTTTTGGCTTTCTTCAAGCCAAAAAGAAAGTGGCAGAATGAAATCAGGTCATCATGCTTTGAAAAGCTCCAATAGAATTGTTCATGATTCTCTGTGATATTTTTGAAGCCTGATTTTCGCATATATTCAGAAAGCTCTCCCTCTTCGAAGAAGTTTCCGTCATGCCCTGTTTCTGTCCATCTATCTACAGGGCCATTTAAAAAAATGGCCACATCAGAACCTTTGAGAACATCTGCAACCGCTATTTTTCCACCATGCTTCATTATTCTGAAGCATTCATCAAAAAACTGTTGAATTTGTTCGCGGGTTAAGTGGTGTAGGCCAGCAAGGCTTCCCACCTTATCCACGGACAGACTTTCTAATGGTGTGCAGAAAATGTCGGTAAAGTGCGTCTCGAAATGCGGAGGTATATAATCTCCAAAGTTTTTTGCTGGCTCAACGCAGATTGGTATAGCTTCAGCTTCATATAAGGCTTCGGAAAGGTAGCCTCCCCCTGCCGGGGCATCAACGATAATATCCCCTTTAGAGGGTTTAATCAGGTCCAGGATGATCCTCCTTTCCTGGTCTCTGGCTTTTGGCCATTTCTCCATGGCCAGATTGTAAGACTTCCCTCTCTCGTTAAAAATTTCCTTATAGAACGCCACAGTGCTTCCCCAGCAATCATTAATAAATAAGCCGATAAGATGATGAAAAGAGATTTCTTTTAAGTTTTCGGACTGTCTTCATGGAGTATGAGTTTGGTCTTTATTATCGGAGGAATGCGCATTTTGGTGCAACTATATACATATGGAGGATTACCGTTTCCTTTGCGAAGGGATTGAGGCTGCGTTTCTTCCAGGTGTCCGCAGCTGATGGAGTGATTCGGCCTCAAGGAATTGTGTTGAATTGACGAAACCGTTTGTTCGGACTGGTTTTTCCAGTTCTTGTATTCTTCACGTTCTTACACGCTAAGATTTGACAATGAAAAGACCTGACTACACAAAATTGTCCTGCATTAGAGGACTGATCTTCGATCTGGATGGCACCCTGGTGGATTCCAGGCTGGACTTTACCGCCATCCGCCACGAACTGGCCTGCCCGGAAGGGGTGGGGGTGCTGGAGTATATTGCATCGCTCCCGGAAGAGGATCGGTCCCCAGCGGAAAAAATCGTTCTCCAGCATGAGCGCCGGGGCGCCGAACGGGCTCAATGGATGCCCGGTGCCCGGGAATGCCTTGAGTATTGCGAGCGGGCCAATCTGCCCACGGCGATCCTGACCCGGAACGCCCGGGAGGTGGCAGATCTGACCCTGACGCGTCTTGGCATCCGGGTGGATATGATGCTGGCCCGCGAGGATTGCGCCCCCAAGCCAGCGCCCGACGGCTTGTTGCAGATTGCGGATGCCTGGGGGCTGCCGCCTGCCAACCTGGTCTACGTGGGGGATTTCATTTATGACCTGCAGGCCGCCCGGCGGGCGGAGATGATCAGCTGTTTTTACGACCCTCAGGAAACCGGCAACTACCAGGCCGAGACGGACTGGCATCTTGCCGGTTTTGAACAGCTTACGGCGATGCTTGGGACGATTTCAGGTATTGCCGCGCCGCCTGATTGACTTTGGGGGCCAGTAGCAGGGCAGAGGTCATGGTGGGGATGGCCATCAGGGCATACATGGAGTCCACCAGGCTCACCACCAGTTTCAGCGATGCCACTGAGCCCAGCACGACCAGTACCAGATACCACCAGATGTAATAGTGCTGGTATTTTGCACCGATCAGAAAGCCCAGACATTTACTGCCGTAATACCAGAAGGTGAAAACGGTACTCAGACTGAGCAGGGAAACCAGTACCGCGAGAATCACGGCGCCACCATGGGGGAACAGGTCCCCGAACGCGTTGGCAGTGAGGGTGACACCGTTACTTTCACCGCTTTGCCAGACGCCGCTGATGAGAATGACCAGAGCGGTGCAGGTACAGACAATCAGCGTATCAATCACCGGCCCTAACATGGCCACCATGCCCTCGCGGACGGGCTCCCTGGTCTGGGCGGCGCCGTGGGCCATGGCTTCGGTGCCGATGCCGGCTTCATTGGAAAAGGCCGCCCGGCGGATGCCGGTAATAATGACACTGCCCACCACGCCACCGGCCACGGCATTGCCACTGAACGCATCCTGGAAAATCATGGCAAAGGCCGCCGGGATGTCACTGGCATGGCTGATCAGCACCACAGCAGTAAGCAGCAGATAACCGACCACCATGGTCGGCACCAGCAAGCCGGTGACCCGTCCCAGCCGTGGCAGTTTCCCCAGCGCCACCATCATTACCAGCAGTGCCAGCACCAGGCCCAGCAACAGATCGAAAGTGAAATGCGCATTGTCACTGGCCAGGCCCGCTGGAATCGCCAGGGTGTCGCGCAGCACCTGGACCAGTTGATTGATCTGGAAAATCGGCATGGTACCCAGCAGCCCGGCCACGGCGAAGAAGTACGCCATCGGCAGCCATTTTTTTCCCAGCCCCTCGCGCACCACATACATGGGGCCGCCTTGCCACTGGCCTTCACTGTCCTGGCCACGGAACATCACGGCCAGGGTGCAGGTATAGAACTTGGTGGCAATCCCGACCAGCGCACTGACCCACATCCAGAAGATGGCACCGGGGCCACCCATGGCGATGGCAATGGCCACGCCGGATACATTGCCCATGCCCAGCGTGCCGGAGAGGGCGGTGCTGAGAGCCTGGAAATGGGACAGCTGCCCGGGGTCATCGCGGTCCGGTTTGCGCCAAAGCAAACGTACGCTCTGTGGCAGGTAGCGGTAGGGCAGCAAGCGGGAATAGAGCAGAAAAAAGAGGCCGCCACCCACCAGCAGGATCACCAGCGGTGGTCCCCAGAGAAAGCCGACCAGCTGGCCCATGACCGTTTCGAGTTGTTTGATCGTATCCATGGTCCGTAACCCTAGCATGGCGTTTATGGCACGGTCAGGTCTGTAAAGGAGGCCGTCATCTTTCTTTTTCTCCGCAAGCTGACACACTGAAAGAAAAACAACGGGGCATGATGATGGGGTTATGGATTATTCGGCGGGTTGCTGTACTGGCGGTGTTGGTGTCTCTGGCACCCGGCCTCCAGGCGGATCCGGTCTGGGAAGTCAGCAAAGAGGGCAAGCGTATCTGGCTGGGGGCCACTGTGCATTTTCTGCGCACGGCGGACCTGCCGCCACCAACGGCCATGCAGCACGCCTACAAGGAAGCGGACCAGCTGTATCTGGAATCGAATCTGGCTGAGTCCGCCACGCCGGCCTTTTCCCGGCGACTGACGCAGATGATGATGCAGCCGGCTGGCCGCACCCTGAAAAAGGATCTGTCCGATCCCGTCTGGGGGCAATTGCAGGACTATGCCGCCCAGGCCAACTTTCCACTGGCCACTTACCAGAGCTTCAAGCCGGCCATGGTCGCCATGGCCATGACGGTCCATGAGTTGGGGCGTCAGGGCTTTGGCCGGGGTGTTGATGAATACTATTTCACCCGGGCGAGCGAGCAGGGCAAGTCAATGGGTTTTCTGGAATCCAGCGATACCCTGCTGTCATTCATGGCGCAATTGAATGAGGAGAGTGGCGACGCCCTGATCGAGTCTTCCCTGGAAGGTATCGAGCACATGGATGGCATGATGGAACAGGCGGTTAATGCCTGGCGGGAAGGCGATCTGGACGGCCTCTATCTTCTGCTGGGTGCGGATGAAATGGAGAGCGAATATCCCGGTATCTACCGGAATCTGATCATCGATCGTAATCGCCAGTGGTATCCGAAAATCCAGCAGGCCATGACGGAAGGCACGCCGAGCCTGGTGCTGGTAGGCGCACTGCATCTAGGCGGGCCGGACAGCCTGCTGGTGATGTTCGAGGATGCGGGCTACAAGGTGGAGCCTTTCAACGCCGGTCCAGAGCAGGGGAACCAGTAAGCTCGTTCAGAGCCCGGGCGAACCAGGTCCGGGTCTGTCGCCTGTGGGGCTTCTCCGTGCAGAGCGATAAATTTCCGGGTCATGTAGTCATCGGGATTTTCCAGCGCCGCCAGGCGCTGGTGTATGAAGGCTTCTGTCAGAGCCAGTCCACAAACCTCAGTAATGCAAAGTCGTCATTCGCCATAGCTGGCAGGAATCGGGAGTGCCATGGGCGTGATTTCCGTTGCTGTGATTGTGTCTGCCAATTGTTATGTTATAACATAACTTAAAAGGGAGGCCATCATGTCGGACGTGCTCAGTGAAAAGGCCCTGCTGGCCATGCCCGAGGCGGATTACATGAATGCCACCCAGCAGCCTGCTTAACCCGGCTGGAAGCCAACGAAAGACATTATGCCCATTCACGAACCGGATGATTCCATGACTACCCAGCCAGCTGCCCCCGCGCGCCAGCTACCCGTCACTGTACTGTCGGGCTTTCTCGGCGCCGGCAAAACCACCGTTCTTAACCATATCCTCAATAACCGTGCCGGGCTCCGTGTGGCCGTGATTGTCAATGACATGAGCGAGATCAATATCGACGCGGCGCTGGTCAGCAATGAGGTGTCCCTGAATCGTGCCGAAGAAAAGCTGGTGGAAATGAGCAACGGCTGCATCTGCTGTACGCTTCGCGAAGACCTGTTGCTGGAAGTGACCCGGCTGTCCCGGGAGGGGCGTTTTGATTACCTGGTGATTGAATCCACCGGTATTTCCGAACCGCTACCGGTGGCGGAAACCTTTACCTTCGAAGACGAAAACGGCGACAGCCTGTCTACGGTGGCTCGGCTGGATACCATGGTCACCGTGGTAGATGCGGTGAATTTTCTGCGTGATTACCGCAGTGCCCGCACCCTTCAGGAAGAGGGCGAAAGCCTGGGCGAGGACGACCAGCGCAATGTGGTGGATCTGCTGGTGGAGCAGGTGGAATTCTGCGATGTGCTGCTGATCAGCAAAACCGACCTGGTCAGTGAGGCCGATCTGGAAACGCTCACCGCCACCCTGCGGTTGCTCAATCCGGACGCTCGCATCATACCCATCAGGCACGGCATGGTACCGCTGGATGCGGTGCTGGACACCGGCCTGTTCGATTTCGAAAAAGCCCAGCAGGCGCCGGGCTGGCTCAAGGAAATGCGCGGTGAGCACCTGCCGGAAACCGAGGAATACGGTATCAGCAGCTTCAGTTATGAGGCCCGCCGTCCTTTCCATCCGCAGCGGTTCTGGGACTTTCTGCAACAGCCCTGGCCCTACGGAACGCTGTTGCGCTCCAAGGGGTTTTTCTGGTTGGCCAGCCGCCCGCAATTTGCCGGCAACTGGAGCCAGGCCGGTGAGATCGCCCACCACGGCCCTGCCGGCCTGTTCTGGAAAACCGTGCCGGACAAGCACTGGCCCACAGACCCGGACTATCGCGCCATGATCATGGAGAAATGGCAGGAGCCCTTTGGCGACATGCGCCAGGAGCTGGTTTTCATCGGCCACAATCTGCAGCCGGAGGCCACCCGGCAGGCCCTGGATGCCTGCCTGCTCACGGAAGAAGAAATGCTCGCGGGCAAGGAAATCTGGCAGCAACTGGAGGACCCGTTCCCGCAGTGGGAGATGGCAGGATGATCGAGGCAAGGACATTGCCTGCGGCCTATGCGGCCCCGGGTTTGAGCATGCGTGATTATGCCGCCGTTCTGACCGATGTGATGATGGACCCGGTACAGGTGGCCGTCTGGGACCGGCGCAGCCCGATTGACCCGCAGCGGGTAACGCTGGCCTGCAGCAGGAAAATGGCCATAAAAAGCTGGCTGGATGCCAGTGACCTGACCGGTTCCATTGCCCGGTCGTTGCCCGGCGAGGATTTCGCCCCATTGCGTGAGGACCTGGCGTTGCTGGCGGAGATGATGGCCTGTTTGTTCGGTACCACCGGCGTGGGCCTGCGCGTCACGGCCCTGGAGAAACCCATGTGCCCTCGCTTCCATGTGGACCGTATCCCGGTGCGCATGTTGTGCACCTATGGCGGCCCGGGTAGCCAGTGGTTGCCGGCACCTTCTGTGCCGGCCGGGCTGCTGGTGCCGGGCGTGGACCAGGAAGGGCGCTACGCCGCGGACAGCGTGCAGCAATTAGAGGCCGGGCAGGTCGCCCTGTTCAAAGGCGACACCTGGCGGGATAATCCGGGCTCGGGTGTGGTCCACCGGTCTCCGCCCGTGTCTCCCGGTCAGCAACGCTTGCTGGTCACCCTGGACATATAGGATTGCCATGAGCCGCATTGACCGTATTCTTGCCAGCGCCGAACAGCATTGCCGCGATCAGGGTGTCCGTTGGACGCCCCAGCGTCGTCAGGTGCTGACGTTGTTGCTGGCTCAGTCCGGTCCGCAGAGTGCCTATCAGTTGCTGGACCAGTTCAAGGGCCAATATCAGAGCAACGCCCAGCCGCCGACCATCTACCGGGCGCTGGAGTTTCTGGTGCAACAGGGGCTCGCTCATCGGCTCAGTTCCACCAACCAGTACCTGGCCTGTGATCACATCACCTGTCACCACGGACACCAGGGCACCGTGTTCCTGCTCTGTGACGAGTGTGGTGCCGTTCAGGAAACCCCCATGGCGGGGGCAGCCATCAGTGAGTTGCAGCAGAGTATCAACAGCCTGGGATTTGTGACCCAGCAGAACCCCCTGCTGGAAGTGCATGGCCGCTGCGCCAGCTGTATTGCGCATTAACCCCCGCGGATCGCGGGGATGGTTGGCGCCTTGCCTGCAAGGTGCCAACGATTCAAAAACCCGTTGAAGATTCTGGAGACAACCATGTCCCGCTTACGTCTGGACCAGGCGGCCATCGCCCTGTCCGGTTTGTGTATGATCCATTGTGTGGCCAGCGTAGCCGGGCTGTTTGCAATCGGTTTACTGTCCCTGTTTGGCGGCATGGGGGAACTGTTTCATCAGGCACTGCTGGTCATTATTGTGCCGGTCAGTGTAGTGGCCATGGTGGTGGGCTATCGTCACCACCGCCGGCGTTGGGTGTTGCTGCCCGGTCTGATGGCTCTGATCGGGTTGTGTCTGATTGCGGTGTTCGAATCGGCGTTCCATGGCACCCTGTGGGAACCCGTGCTCACCACTCTGGTCGGAATCTGTCTGGTGACTGCGCATATTGGCAATATTCGCGCCTGCAAGAAATGTGACTGCGAGGGGCATCATGAAGAGATTCGCACTGCGTGAAACGGTGGTTGGGCTGTCACTGCTGGCCAGCCTTCCGGCGCTTGCCGCGGGAGTGCACCAGCATGGCCTGGCGGAAGCGGCCGTGGTGGTGGAAGGCGAGAGTCTGACGGTCAGTTTCCGCGCACCCTTGATGGATATTCTCGGCACTGAGCAGCCCCCCGCGGATGCCGCTGCCCGGGTCCGTTATGAGGACCGTCTGAAACAGGTGAGTGAACCGTTACCGTCCGAGGCGGCGGAGTGTCGGCTCAACCATGCCACCCGCAGCAGTGTTGCGTCGCTGTTTCCGGACGTGGATGCTCACGACCACGACCACGACCACGACCACGACCACGACCACGGCCATCATGTGGATGTGGAAGCGGAGTGGACCTTCCAGTGTCGGTCCCCGGGTGAGCTGACCCGGATTACCTTGCCGTTTCTGGACACCTTTTCCGGGCTGACCACGGAAGTGGTCCTGTTGTTGCCGCAAGGGCAGGGGGCCCTCCGCCTGGCGCCCGGCGACACCCGCATTCCCCTGGAGTAATCGTGGTACTGGAACTGGATAACCTGCGTTATCAGCACCCGGGGCAAGCCCGGCCTTTCATCCATATTGACCACTTTGCCCTGCAGCCCGGTGAGCGGGTACTGCTTCATGGTCCCAGTGGTTGTGGCAAAAGTACCCTGTTGTCACTGGTCACCGGGATTCGCCCGGCCCGGCAGGGCCATATCCGGGTGGCCGGCAAACCGTTTTCCTCCCTGTCACAGCGGCGGCGGGATGCTTTCCGGGCGGACCATATAGGTGTCATCTTCCAGGCCTTCAACCTGTTGCCGTATCTGAGCGGGGTAGAGAATGTCTGCCTCAGTGCCGGCTTTTCCCGACGCCGTTGTGAGCGAGCAGGGGCCAGCAATCACCGCCAGCGCAGGGACGCCGCCCAGGACCTGCTCAACCGGCTGGGGCTGGATGCCGCCACCTCGGTACTACCGGCCTGGCAATTGTCGTTCGGGCAGCAACAACGGGTGGCCGCGGCCCGGGCCCTGTTCGGCAAGCCGGATCTGATCATCGCGGACGAGCCCACGTCCGCGTTGGATACCGATAGCCGCGATACCCTGTTGACCCTGCTTTGCGAGCAATGCGAAGACGCGGGCAGTGCCTTGCTGATGGTCAGCCATGACAGTCAGGTGGCGGACCGTTTTCATCGCAGCGTGGCGTTTTCCGCACTGAACGGGGGAGGGCTCCATGCTGCCTAGGATCATTCTTGCCTCGCTGCGTACCCGGAAAACCTCGGCAACACTGATTGTTGTGGCCATCGCGTTGAGTCTGGTGATGATCGTGGGCATCGAGCGTCTGCGTCACCAGGTGCGCGCCAACTTTGCCAGCACCGTGTCGGGTATCGATCTGATCGTCAGTGCCCGCGGCGGCCCCATGAATATCCTGTTGTACAGTGTGTTCCGGCTCAGTGACCCCACCGCCGGGATGCGCTGGCAAACCGTGCAGCATCTGGCGGATCATCCGGATGTGAAATGGTGGATTCCCATCGCCCTGGGGGATTCCCATCGTGGCTTTCCGGTGGTGGCCACCAACGACAGTTATCTGGCCCACTACCGCTATGGGCGGGACCGGGCCCTGTCGCTGGCAAGCGGCGAGTGGTTTGCCGGGGCGGATCAGGTGGTACTGGGCAGTGCCGTGGCCCAGCGTCTCGGTTACCGGCTCGGTGACGATATCGTGCTGGCCCATGGCGCCAGCGGCCCGGCCATTATCGAACACGACAACCACCCCTTTACCGTGGTGGGGGTGCTGGCAGCCACCGGCACGCCGGTGGATCAGAGTGTGCATATTTCCCTGGCCGGCATGGCCGCCATTCACAGCGGTGGCCAGTTTCGTTCCGGGTTGCCGCCGCTGCCGGGTCAGCAGGCCGATACCCCGGATTCCGTGAATGCGGTCATGCTGGGTCTGCAACGACGTACCGCCGTGCTCAGCCTGCAGCGGGAACTGTCCCGTTATAAAGCCGAGCCGCTCAGCGCCATCATTCCCGGTGTCCAGCTGCAGCGCCTGTGGCGCATGACAGCGGTGGGGGAAAATGCCCTGCGTGCCACGTCCCTGGCGGTTCTGTTGGTGGCGCTACTGGTGCTGGTGTCCACCATTCTGGCCGCCCTGGAAGGCCGCCGACACGAACTGGCGGTACTGCGTGCCGCCGGTGCCGGCCGGCTTGCTGTCTATGGCGTGATCGTAGGGGAAAGCCTGTTCCTCACTCTGATCGGCAGCCTGCTGGGTCTGACGCTGTTGTTTGTGGCACAGTGGGCGCTGGCTCCGCTGGCCCTGGCCGAATGGTCCCTGCGTCTGCCGGACAGCTTCCTGTCCCTGCGCGAATTGCCGACCCTGGCGGCCATCCTGCTGGCCGGTTCCCTGGCCGGCATGATTCCGGCGGAAAAGGCCTTCCGCAACAGTCTGGCCGATGGCCTGACCCCGAGGAACTGACATGCGTAGTCTGATTATCTGTCTCTGCCTGCTGGTCAGTCTGCCCGGCTGGGCAGCCCGTGAACTGGAATGGGATGACCTGGTGCCCGCCGATTACGACGTCAATCAGGTCTACGAACAGCTCTTCAACAAGATCTATGGAGATAAGCCACCGGAAGACGTGGACGATGGCGATGCCCGTGGCGAGCAGATGATGGATGCCATCGACAAGGCCTGGCGCGAAGCGCCCCTGAAGTCGGAATTGGACAATACGGTTGTGCGTCTGCCCGGCTATGGCGTGCCGCTGGATGGTGATGAGGAATACGTACGTGAATTTCTGCTGGTGCCGTACTTCGGCGCCTGTATCCACACCCCGCCCCCGCCCCGCAACCAGATCGTTCTGGTGAAGATGAAAGGGCAGGGCGTGCCCCTGGATCTGGTCTTTGAAGCCCTGTGGCTGGAAGGCACCCTCAAGGTGTCCAGTCAAGATACCGAATACGGCACCGCCGGCTATGTGCTGGAAGGCGAATCCGCCGAAATGTTCAGCGGCTACTAGCACCGTTCCTCCTTCTTGATCTCCCCGTAGGGTGCAGTTCGCCTTAGGCTCAGTACTCCCTGCACTCGTTTCCAGCCCTGTCCTGATGCCAGTCGCTGTGCGACAATGCGCGCGCCTCGCGCGCACTCTCGCCGCTGATATCTCTCATCAGCCGCGCTTTTCGCTTTTCCAACCGGATCAAAACATTGCTCACAACCGCCAACCTCACCATGCAGTTCGGTGCCAAGCCGCTGTTTGAAAACGTGTCCGTGAAATTCGGCAACGGCAACCGCTACGGCCTGATCGGCGCCAACGGCTGCGGCAAATCCACCCTGATGAAGATTCTCGGGGGAGATCTGGAGCCGTCCTCCGGCAATGTGTCCAAGGACCCGGACGAGCGCATCGGCAAGCTGCGCCAGGATCAGTTCGCCTACGAGAAATACTCGGTGGTGGACACCGTGATCATGGGCAACGAAGAGTTGTGGAAGATCAAGGAAGAGCGCGACGGCATCTACGCCAAGGCGGAAATGAGCGAGGAAGATGGCATACGCGCCGGCGAGCTGGAGGCGGAATTCGCCGAGCTGGACGGCTACACCGCCGAATCCCGCGCCGGTGAGCTGCTGTTGGGCCTGGATATTCCGGTGGAGCAGCACTTCGGGCCCATGAGTGAGATTGCCCCCGGCTGGAAACTGCGCGTGCTGCTGGCCCAGGCCCTGTTCGCCGATCCGGACATCATGTTGCTGGACGAGCCCACCAACAACCTGGACATCAATACCATTCGCTGGCTGGAAGACGTGCTCAACCAGCGTCAGTGCACCATGATCATCATTTCCCACGATCGCCACTTCCTGAACAGTGTCTGTACCCATATGGCAGACCTGGATTACGGCGAAGTGCGCCTGTACCCGGGCAACTATGATGAATACATGACCGCGGCTACCCAGGCCCGCGAGCGTCTGCATGCGGACAATGCGAAAAAGAAACAGCAAATCGCCGAGTTGAAAACCTTTGTCAGCCGCTTCAGCGCCAACGCCTCCAAGTCCAAGCAGGCCACCAGCCGCGCCAAGCAGATCGACAAGATCAAGCTGGATGAGGTGAAACCCTCCAGTCGCCAGAATCCCTACATTATTTTCGAGCAGGACAAGAAGCTGTTCCGCAACGCGCTGGAAGTGAAGGGGCTGGCCAAATCCTTTGACGAAGCGCTGTTCTCCGGCCTCGACCTGCGCGTGGAAGTGGGCGAGCGCATCGCCATCATCGGTCCCAACGGCATTGGCAAATCCACCTTGCTGCGCTGTCTGGTGGGGGATCTGGCACCCACCGCCGGGGAAGTGAAATGGTCCGAGAACAGTGAACTGGGTTACTACGCCCAGGACCATGCCCACGACTTCGCCGACGATATGGACCTGTTCGCCTGGATGAACCAGTGGGGGCAGGAGAAGGACGACGAGCAGGTGATCCGTGGCACCCTGGGCCGCTTGCTGTTTTCCCAGAAAGATATCGGCAAATCCGTGAAGGTGATCTCCGGGGGAGAGCAGGGGCGCATGCTGTTCGGCAAGATCATGCTGCAACGGCCCAATATTCTGCTGCTGGATGAGCCCACCAACCACATGGACATGGAATCCATCGAGTCCCTGAACCTGGCCCTGGAAAACTACCCGGGAACCCTGCTGTTCGTCAGCCATGACCGGGAATTCGTGTCCTCCCTGGCCACCCGGATTATCGAAATCACTCCCACCGGTATCGTCGACTTCCAAGGCAGCTACGACGATTACCTGAAAAGTCAGGGCGTGGGCTGAATCGACGTTTGTCTCTGTTGGAGCCTTGGTTGCAAGGCGAAGGCCCGTAATTCAGCAATGAGCCTGCTGATGTTTCTTCGCTTTGCGAGCAAAGCTCCAACAATGCTTCGCTAGCGGTTTCCCCGCACCATCGCCCAATGCCGCACCTGCGTTCCCGGCATCGGCGCTTCATGCACCACCTCGAACCCGAAACGCCGGTACAGCGATACATTGTCCGGATTATGGGTGTCCAGATAGGCGGGCAACCCTTCCCGGTCCAACCGCTCCAGCGTTGGCTCCAGCAGCCTTGTGGCCAAGCCCCGGCCCTGATGCTGCGGATCAATCCCCAGTAATAACAGGTAGGCATGGGGCTTGCTCATCAGACCGTCGTGCACTTTCTGCATGGCGTCTCCAGCATCCAGTTGCCGTTTCACTGCCGCCGGCCCTTGACGCAACATGGGCAGAGCACCAAAGCGCACCATATCCATCACACTCCGATGCAGAGCCCCGGAAGGCAGCCACAGCGCAGCGCCGTCTACGGAACCCGGTGGGGTACAGATTTCTCCCCGGTGCTGAGCATGGCGAGCCAGAAACAGGAAGGTATGGCGGGACTGGGCCAGCCGGCGCGAGTCATCCGGAAAGAAATAGCAAAACAGGGGGTCCCGGTAAAAAGCCAGACTGAGGACTCGGGCGATGGCATCAATGCGAAGGGGATCATTTACATTCATGAGCGGGTGGGGTTTGCTAAACGGCAGCCAAGCATACCGGAAGCGGCGAAAAATACAGGTATAACGGATAGCCCTCCGGCCTGTTCTGATCCTGTTACATTTTACATACTGGTGAGAATGTCGGACTTCCGCTAGGCTCGGGAACACTTGAATAAAAAAGAAACAGAATAATAACCCCCCGGGAGAGAGGGACCATGGATATACTCCAGCTGCTGGTCGGCGGGATAGCCAATGGCTGCATTTACGGGCTGTTGGCGCTGGGTTTTGTATTGATCTACAAGGCATCCGAAGCGGTCAACTTCGCCCAGGGCGACATGATGATGCTGGGGGCCTTTCTCGGCGTTACCTTCATCAATGCCAGCTACGCGGACCTGCCTTTTCTGGTGGGCATCACCCTGGCCGCCCTGATCCTCGGCCTGTTCGGCTACCTCCTTGATCGTTTCGTGCTGCGAGCCATCTTTGGCCAACCGCAATTTGCCATGGTGATTCTGACCATCGCCCTCGGATTTCTGATCCGCTTCGTGGCCGGGGTGATCTGGGGGCATGATCCCACCTCCCTGGAAACGCCCTTTATTGGCCGGGTCTGGACACTGGGGGAACTGATGATCCCGGTGGTGGACGCGGTGATCATCATTACCACGGTGGCGCTTACCTCCATTCTCTACTTCTTCTTTGCCCGTACCCGTCTTGGCGTGGCCATGCAGGCCAGCAGCCAGAACCAGATGGCGGCTTACTACATGGGCATTCCGGTGAAACGCATCAATGCCATTGTCTGGGCCCTGTCCGGGGTGGTGGCGGCCATTGCCGGGGTCATGTTTGCCGCCAAGGGGGCGGTGGAGCCTTCCGTGGGACTGCTGTTCGGTATCAAGGCGTTTGCGGCGGCGGTGATCGGCGGCCTGGGCTCTTTGCCCGGGGCGCTGCTGGGCGGCCTGCTGGTGGGCATCGTGGAACCCTTCGCCGGTCGCTATCTGCCGTCCGGCGTCGGCCAGATTGCCCCCTATGTGTTGATGTTGCTGGTGCTGATCCTGCGCCCCGGCGGCCTGTTCGCGCAGATCAGCCAGAAGAAGGTGTAGGCCATGAGCAACCGATTCAAAAGCCGTTACGACGACGATATCAATCTGTTTGAAGGGCGCTGGCACCTGGCCCACTACGCCATCCTGATGGCGCTATTGTTGGCCGCGCCCTGGCTGCTGGGCACCTACTATCTGGGTGAGCTCACTGCCGTGCTGGTGTGGTCCCTGGCGGGGCTGGGCCTGATGCTGATCAGTGGTCATACCGGGCAGGTCAGCCTGGGGCATGCGGCCTTCATGGCCATTGGGGCCTTTACCAATCTGGCGTTGATGCTGCGTGGCTGGCACTTTCTGCCTGCCTTGCTGGCCAGTGCAGTCACCTCCGGAGTGATCGGTGCGATCATCTCACGGCCGATCCTGCGTATGAGCGGCATCTATCTGGCCATCGCCACTCTCGCACTGAGCATCATTATCGAGGACGTGGCGATTATGGCCGAGCCGATTACCGGTGGGGTGGCCGGGGTGTTTGCCCCGCCGATTGCCATGTTCGGCATGGAGATCGACCGGTATGCCACCCCGGAAGCCTTCTACTATCTCTGCCTGGCGGTACTGGTGCTGGTCACCCTGGGGTATCTGAACCTGCTGCGCAGTGCCTCGGGCCGCTCTTTCCTGGCCGTGCGTGACAGTGAAGTGTCCGCCCGGGCCCTGGGGGTCAATGTGGCCCGCGCCAAGACCCTGTCTTTCAGCCTGTCCTGCGCTATCACCGGCCTGGCCGGGGCGCTCTATGCCCACCTGGCCCAGGCGGTGAACTATGAAAGCTTCCTGGTACTGATCTCCATCACCTTGCTGTTGCAGATCGTGATCGGCGGACTGGGCTCGGTGCACGGGGCCTTCTTCGGCGCCATTGTGGTGGTGTTGCTGCCACAATTGATCGCCATCGCCAGTGATTACCTGGATAACACCGCCGGCATCCAGATTGCGGCCTACCCGGGCCTGGATACGGCCCTGTTCGCCCTGCTGATTCTGCTTATGGTGATTTACGAACCGCGTGGCCTCTACGGCGTCTGGTTCAAGGTGCGCACCTGGTTGCAGCTGTTCCCGCTGTACCGCAAGGGGATGTTCCGCCGTACCCGTACCTACCTGAAAACGGAGCGCCAACGATGAGTCTGTTACAGGTAAAGGATCTCTCCATTTCCTTCGGCGGGGTGAAAGCGGTGGACGGTGTCAGTTTCACCGTGGAGCCCGGCGAAGTGTTCACCCTGGTTGGCCCCAACGGGGCAGGGAAATCCACCATCTTCAATCTGATCAGCCGTCTCTATGAACCGGGCGGCGGGCAGATCCTCTTTGACGGGCAGGACATTACTTCCCTGCCGGCGCATAAGGTGGCCGGGCTGGGTATCGCCCGCACTTTCCAGAATATTGAATTGTTCGATCACTCCTCGGTACTGCAGAACCTGTTGATCGGCCGTCATTGCCGGCGCAATACCCGCTGGTTCGAGGAGCTGTTGTTCCTGCCCAAGGTGCGGCGCAGTGAACGGGAGCATCGGCTGCTGGTGGAAGAGGTGATTGATTTCCTCGACCTGGCTCCCTACCGGGACAAGCTGATCGCCGGCCTGCCCTACGGGGTGCGCAAGGTGGTGGAAATTGCCCGGGCCCTGTCCAGCCAGCCGAAACTGATCCTGCTGGATGAACCGGCTTCCGGCCTCAGCGTGGAAGAAACCCAGAACATGGCCTGGTGGATCGAGGACATGCAGAAAGATCTGGGCCTGACCGTACTGATGGTAGAGCACGACATGAGCCTGGTATCGCGGGTATCCAACCGGGTGCTGGCGGTGTCGGAAGGCCGGCCGCTGGCCATGGGCACCGCCGCCGACGTACAGGCAGACCCCAAGGTGATCGAAGCCTATCTGGGCACGGAGGCAACCTCATGAGTGCAGTGCAGAAAGACGCCATGAATGATGCCAAGCCGCTGCTGCAGGTCAAAAATCTGGAAGCCTTCTACGGCCCGGTGATGGCCCTGCGCGGGGTATCCATCGATGTGTTCGAAGGCAAGGTGGTTGCCATCCTTGGCGCCAACGGCGCCGGCAAGACCACCCTGATGAAAACCATTTCCGGCGCCCTGGCGCCGCGCAAGGGCAGCATCAGCCTGGCTGGCGAAGCCATCGAGGGGCGCGAACCGGATGCCCTGGTCCGTCAGGGTATCGCCCACGTGCCGGAAGGCCGGGAAGTGTTTCCGTTTCTCACCGTGGAAGAGAATCTGGCCATGGGGGCTTACATCCGCCGCGACAAGGCGGGTATCCGCCAGGACATGGAGATGGTGTATGACTATTTCCCGATCCTGCTGGAGCGCCGCAACCAGCCCGCCGGCACCCTGTCTGGCGGTCAGCAGCAGATGCTGGCCATCGGTCGCGGGCTGATGTCGCGGCCGTCGCTGATGTTGCTGGATGAACCGTCCCTGGGGCTGTCGCCGCTGCTGGTGCAGGAAATCTTCGCCATCGTCCGTCGGCTGAATAAAGAGCAGGGCGTGACTCTGTTGCTGGTGGAGCAGAATGCCCAGGTGGCACTGAACACGGCGGACCATGGCTATGTGCTGGAAACCGGCCGCATCGTCATGGACGGCAGCGCCGAGGCGTTGCTCGCCAGCGACGACATTCGCGAGTTCTATCTGGGCCAGTCGGCGGGGGATGACCGACCGGAAAAACGCTGGAAACGAAAGAAGACCTGGCGCTGATGATGACAACAACCAACAACGCACCGACCCGTCTCCACGGTTGCGACACCGTGGTCAAACTGTGGCGCCAGCAATGCCTGGAGCGGGGAGCGCAAATTGCGCACCGGGAAAAGGACCTGGGCATCTGGCAGAGCTACAGCTGGCAGGACTATTACGAAAAGGCCCGCGCCATCGGCGTGGCGCTGCTGTCTCTCGGCCTGGAGCGGGGCCAGCCGGTCTCCATTCTCAGTGAAGACAACAAGGAATGGCTCTACTGCGATCTGGGTATCGCCGGCGCGGGCGGCATCAGCAATGGTGTCTACACCACCGACAGTGCCGAGCAGCTGGCCTACCTGGTCAATGACAGTGGCTCGGCTTTCCTGTTCGTGGAAAACGATGAACAGCTGGACAAATACCTGACCGTACGCGACCAGGTGCCCACCCTGAAAAAAGTGATCGTGTTCGATCGCAAGGGGCTGCGGGATTTCAGTGATCCCATGGTCATGTTCCTGGATGAACTCTACGCCCTGGGCGAGGGCATCGCCGATGCCGAAGCCCGGTTCAGCGCCAGCATCGCCGAGAGTCAGCCGGATGACATCCGCATGCTGATCTACACCTCCGGCACCACCGGTGCCCCCAAGGGCGCCATGATCAGCCACCGCAATGTGCTGTTCCAGTTGGCGGCTGGTGAGCAGGTGCTGGAAGCCCATGAAGACGACGACCAGCTCTGCTTCCTGCCCCTGTGTCATATCCTGGAGCGGCTGGTGTCGGTGGAAGTGCCCATCTACAAGGGCTGTACCGTGAACTTTGCGGAAAGCCCGGAAACCGTATTCGAGAACCTGCGCGAAGTGTCGCCCCATACCTTTGCCGCGGTGCCGCGTCTGTGGGAAAAGATCTACAGCTCCATGATGACCCTGCGAGACGAAGCCACCGGTTTTGGCCGCTGGTGTTTCGACCGGGCTCTTGCTGCCGGGGATGGCTGGCACTGTGAGCGCAAACGCTCGCCGCTTTCCTGGCTGCATTACCAGTTCTGGAACCTGTTGGTGTTGCGCAATGTCCGTGACCTGATCGGCATGGCGCGTCTGCGTCGGGGCACCACCGGCGCGGCACCCATTTCCCCGGACCTGATTCGCTGGTTCCAGTCCCTGGGCGTGCCGCTTTATGAAGGCTATGGCATGACCGAAACCACCGGCGTGGTATCGCTCAACAGCAAGGACCGGGCCCGGGTGGGTTCCGTGGGCGAGCCGCTGCCCGAGACCGAGGTACGCATTGCCGACAACGGTGAAGTGCTGGTACGCGGTGACCATGTGTTCGCCGGTTACTGGCGCAAGCCGGAAAAAACCGCGGAAGATATCCGCGATGGCTGGCTGCACACCGGCGATGTGGGGCGTCTGGAAGACGGCATGCTCACCATTACCGGTCGCCTGAAAGACATCATCATCACCGCCGGCGGCAAGAATATTACCCCGGCGGAAATTGAAAGCCGCATAAAGTTTTCTCCGTATATTTCCGATGCCGTGGTCATTGGCGACCAGCGCAAGTACCTCACCTGCCTGATCATGATTGATCAGGAAAACGTGGAGAAATATGCCCAGGGTCGTCAGGTCCCGTTTTCCAACTTCGCCTCCCTGTGTCGTGCCAAGGAGGTGATCGACCTGATCGACAGCATCATTACGGATGTGAATAAACAGTTCGCCCAGGTGGAACAGATCAAGTATTTCCGCCTGATCGACGTGCTGCTCACCGCCGAAGATGAGGAGCTGACTGCCACCATGAAGCTGAAGCGTTCCTTCGTGGAGAAAAAACATAAGCACCTGATTGATTCCATGTACTGATTGCAATTACCTGAAGTCACGGCTTCAGGTATGAATTCGAGAGGAGAATGCATCATGAAGAAGCTTTGTCTGGCGGCTCTCGCCGCAGCCACCCTGATCGGGTGCAGTGATAACAAGGAAGAAGAGAGTGCCGCCGCCGAGTCGGTGCGTGGTGTCAGTGATACGGAAATCAAACTGGGCGGCATGCACGATCTGTCCGGGGTGTTTGCCGCGTTTTCCTCCCCGGCGGTGCAGGTGGCCAACGACATGTTTGCCGACGTGAATGCCGAGGGCGGGATTCATGGCCGTGAGATCCGCTATATCGTCGAGGATCATGCCTACCAGGTACCCAAGGCCACCCAGGCCACCAACAAGCTGATCAGCCGGGATGAAGTATTTGCCATGGTGATGAGTCTGGGCACGCCCCATAACCTGGCCGCGTTCCCGGTGATGGATCGCAATAATGTGCCCAGCATTCTTCCTCTGGCGCTTTCACGACAGATGGAAGAGGAGGGGGACTTCTCCCACCGTTTCGTCTTTGGCCCCAGTTACTATGAAGGGGTACTGAAAGGCGTCAACTGGATGACGGACGAGTACGGCATCGAGAAAATCTGTGTGATGTACATTCCCTCGGATTTCGGCGAGGAGGTGAACCAGGCGATTAACGACGCCGCGGCGGGCAAGGATTCCCTGACCCTGGCGGAAAGCACCTCCCACCGACCGGACGAGAGTGATTTCACCGGCACCCTGGCGCGCCTGAAGGATGCCGGTTGCCAGTTGGTCGCCGTGGCCCTGCCGGTGCGGCCGATCATTTCCGTGGTGGCCACCGCCAAGGAAATGGGCTGGGATGACGTGAAATTCGTGGTTTCCCAGGCCGGCTTCCATTCCGCCGTTGCCGCGGCACCCGGGGGTGTCACCGAAGGGCTTTACGGTGTGTCTCCCTGGCAGGATATCGTCAGCCGCATGAAGGATGTACCGGAAGCGAAACAATGGGCGGAAGAGTACCAGGCGCAATACGGCTCTGTGCCCAGCGGCGGTGCCGTGCTCGGGCGTGTGGGTGCCATGGTGACCATCGAGGCACTGCGCAAGGCTGGCCCGGATCTGACCACCGATTCTTTCCTGGCGGCCATGGAGTCTCTGGATTTCAATGATCCGGTCACCGGGGTGGATATCAAGATGAGCGCCACCAATCATCGTGCCGGCAACGACATGATTCTCTCCAAAGTCATCGACGGTGTCTGGGAGCCGGTGGTGACCCTGGAAGACTGACCACCCGCTTTGCCGCAGGCGCTTTGCTCGCAAAGCGCCTGCGGCCCCTATCAATCCCCCCTCCCGTATCAGGTATACTCGCGCCTCCTGGATTATTTGGTGACTCTCCATGCAGGCCACTTCAACGTCCGTATCCCCCGGCTGGCGGCAACGCCTGGCTTCTCTGCTGAATACCCCGCTTTTCGGACACACCATTACAGCTTTGATCCTTCTCAATGCCATTATTCTGGGCGTGGAAACCTCCGCGGTAGCCCAGGAGCGGGCAGGGCAGTGGCTAAACCTGCTTAACCAGGTGGTGCTGGCCGCGTTCGTGCTGGAAATCGTCCTCAAGCTGGTTGCCTTCGGGCCACGCTTCTTCCGCTCCGGCTGGAATGTGTTCGATTTTCTGATCGTTGCCATTTCTCTGGCTCCAACGTCCGGGCCCCTGGCGATTCTGCGCAGCCTGCGGATTTTGCGGGTATTGCGCCTGCTGTCATCGGTGAGGCGGTTACGCATGCTGGTGGAGTCATTGATGCAGGCCCTGCCGGGGATCGGCTGGACGGCGGCATTATTGTTGATGATGTTCTACATCTTTGCGGTGATGGGTACCGAGCTGTTCGGTGAGGCGTTCCCGCAGTGGTTCGGCACGCTCGGCGCCAGCATCTACAGCCTGTTCCAGATCATGACTCTGGAAAGCTGGTCCATGGGCATTGCCCGTCCGGTGATGGAGGTCTACCCCTTTGCCTGGATCTTCTTCGTGCCCTTTATCCTGATCTCCAGCTTTATGGTGCTGAACCTGTTTATTGCCATCATCGTCAGCGCCACCCAGGAAGTGCACGAAAGCGAACAGCGCGCCGAACGGGATGCCAACAACCAGATCGCCCATGACGAACGTCAGGAAATGCTCGACCTGATGCGTGCCATGCATGAAAAGATTGCCGCGCTGGAAATCGCTTTGCAGAAAAAAACCGGCCAATAGTGCCGGCATGAAATGGCTGTAGGCGCTTGCAGGCAAGTTCCTACAGGAAAAGTGAAAGGCCCGGAAACGCTCCGGGCCTTTTTTGTGGAGGTAGTGTGTTGGAAGGTAGGCTGGATTGCCTCCTTGCTAGACAGTTTCCACCAGCACGATCTCGCTGTCCGCTTCTGCCACCACGGTCAGATGTGTTTCGTCACTGATGGCCAGGCCATCGCCGGTATCGGCCAACACCTCATTCACCCTGACCCGTCCCTTGGCGGGCACCAGATAGACCTTGCGACCCGCCTCCACCGGGTAGGTCACCGTCTGGCCCTCGCTCAGGTTGGCGGCCACGACACGGGCATCCGCCTGAATCGGCAGGGCATCGCCGTCATCCGGGTAGCCACTGGCGAGTATCTCGAAGTGTCCCTCGCGGGATGCCTTCGGGAAGGGCTTGCTGCCCCAGGTGGGTGGCAAACCGGTGGCATTCGGAATGATCCAGATCTGAAAGATCCGGGTCTCCGTATCCTCCAGGTTTTGCTCGCTATGAGTAATCCCGGTACCGGCGGACATCACCTGCACATCGCCGGCTTCCGTGCGCCCACTGTTACCCAGGCTGTCCTGGTGGGTAATGGCACCCTGGCGCACATAGGTGATGATCTCCATCTCCCGGTGAGAGTGCGCCGGGAAGCCCGTGTGTGGTGCGATGGTGTCATCGTTCCATACCCGCAGGTCACCCCAGTGGACCCGTTTGGGATCGTGATAATTGGCGAAGGAAAAGTGGTGCCGGGTATCCAGCCAGCCGTGTCGGGCATGGCCCAGTTCATTGCGTGCGCGCAGCTCGATCATGACGTCCTCCTGTAACAGGCTCCATTGCCTGTCCGTCGATGGAGTCACTATATGATCAGTATGACTGATTAAGAATGGGCTATTTTTGTGGAATAAAATCAATTTAGTTGATGTTTCGGGCGCTTACCGGACGGCATTCCCGGCAAACGATGAACCGGCATCTTCCTGTCGAATGATGGCCGCCACATCCGATAAGAGGATGCCCCCTCCAAGAACGGAGGCATAACACCCAACAAGGAGAGCCATCATGTCCGCTAATACCGTCCGCTTGCACCGCGTCCTGCGCGCCACCCCGGATCGCGTCTACCGCGCCTTTCTGGACGCCGATGCCATGGTCAAATGGCTGCCGCCCCATGGCTTTACCGGCAAGGTCCATGAAATGGACGCCCGTGAAGGGGGCGGCTATCGCATGTCGTTCACCAACTTCTCCACCGGCAAAAGCCACTGCTTCAGCGTCCGCTACCTGGAACTCAAGCCCAACGAACGGATACGCCACACCGACCAGTTCGACGACCCCAACTTGCCCGGTGAAATGCCGGTCACCATTTCGCTGAAAGAGGTGCTGTGCGGCACCGAGCTGACCATCACCCAGGAGGGCGTGCCCGAGGTGATACCGGTGGAGTTCTGCTATCAGGGCTGGCAGGAATCTCTGGAAATGCTGGCGCAACTGGTGACCCCGGAAATCCCGGACGAAGGGTGATCGAATCTTGTCCCGGTAAGGCCATGCCTGTTCACGCGCGGGGTAGGGTGATGGTGTAGAGTTGCCAGGGAATCTTTTACCAACACGTCTCAACGTCGGAGTGACCATGTCCAACTCGCCACAACAATGGTTGCAGGCTTTCACCGGGGGCTTTATCGCCACTCTGCTGTTTCACCAAGGGGTGCTGGCGCTGTTCTGGCTGGGCGGTCTGGTCCCGGCGGCGCCCTGGAACATGACACCGGTGCCGCCCTTCGGTATTCCCCAGGTATTGTCGCTGGCATTCTGGGGCGGTGTCTGGGGTGTGCCAGTCTGGTGGTTGATCCGTCGCTGGCAGGGCATCCGGCACTGGCTCGGCGCGCTGATCATCGGCGCCATCGGCCCGACGCTGGTTGCCATGCTGCTGGTGTTTCCCCTGAAAGGGCTGGACGTGAACGCCGCCAAGGTGGTTGGCGGCCTGATTGTTAACGGTGCCTGGGGATTGGGGCTGGCCGCGTGGATGTGGCTCAACCGGGCACGTTGGCATAGCTGATGAAACAGGCGCCATTGGCGCCTGTTTTCGTTGTGATTGCAGTTGGCCGCAGAGCCAGGAAATGGCACGAACAGCCCTAGTCTTGTGTTGCCATCGTGGTAGCGTTGACCTTCATTTCATCGGCGGGAGCCAAGCATGCCCAGTAACACCCATACCGTGATGGTCACCGGCGCTTCCGGCTATATTGCCGGCTGGATTGTGAAATACCTGCTGGAGGCAGGCCATACGGTCCACGCCACCGTGCGTGATCCCAACAAGGCGAAAAGCGTGGATCACCTCAAGCGCATTGCCGAAGCGGCACCCGGTACCCTGGAACTGTTCAAGGCCGACCTGCTGGACGCGCAGAGCTTCGATGCCCCCATGCAGGGGTGCGATATCCTCATGCATACCGCCTCGCCGTTCGTGCTGGATGGCTTCACCGATGCCTACGATGCCCTGGTTCGCCCGGCGGTGGAAGGGACCCGCAATGTGCTCAACGCCGCCAACCGCTGCGAAACCCTCAAGCGAGTGGTGCTGACCAGCAGCGTGGCCTCCGTGTACGGGGATGCCACGGACATGAAAGGCAAAAGCGCCTTCACCGAAGCCGACTGGAACACCACCAGCAGTGTTGACCATAACCCGTACCAGTACTCCAAGGTGGCCGCCGAAAGGGAGGCCTGGAAAATCCACGACGGTCAGTCTCAGTGGGACCTGGTAACCATCAACCCGGGCATGGTCTACGGCCCGTCCCTGACCAACGCCAGTAACTCTGCCAGCATTGGCACCCTGCTGGATATGGGTCGCGGCAAACTGAAAACCGGTGTGCCGGCTTTGGAATACGGCATGGTGGACGTGCGCGAAGTGGCCCAGGCGCATTTGCTGGGGGCGTTCAAACCGGAAGCGGAGGGGCGCTACATTCTGGTCAGCCAGTCCGTGTCCATGCTCGACATCGCCGGCATGCTGCGCAAACAATTCGGCAAGCAGTATCCCTTCCCGATGATGAAGGTGCCCAAGCCGGTGGTATGGGCTGTCGGCCCGTTCATGGGCCCGGTCACCCGCAAGTTCATCAGCCGCAATGTGGGCTACCCCCTGCGCTTCGACAACAGCCGCAGCAAGGCACTGGGCGTTAGCTACCGCCCGGCCGCTGACACCCTGACAGACCACTTCGAGCAGGTGCTGGAAGACGGGCTGGTACGGCGTCGATAACGCGGTGGCTTGCTGAAAACCTTCGCCTTGCGAGCAAGGCTCCAACGACTCGCCTTGACCGTTGGGGCCTTGCTTGCATAGCGAAGAGCCAATGGTGGGAAAACCTTTTCCGGATTCCCTCATCCCAGTATTAATTCTGCCCCATCACCAGATTGCCCCTGGCTCATTATGTTGCAGGTTGGGGGGATGTAGTGGGCCATGATCATAATGCTCGCCTTAAACCAGTCGTTAAAATGATGTCATCTCCAATCCTCTTCCGGTATGGTTTTCCGCTGGCATGAAGCCAGTTCAAAGTAAAGGCTGAGCTGAGGGAGCTTGGTCAGGAGAACACCTTTTTCACAGTGTTTGATAACAGGGATCCGTTTTCTCAGGGGGATACATTATGTTTCTACGTGCATTCTGTGCAATTTTTCTGCTTTGGGGTTCTATTGCTCAGGCAAAAACTTTCATCGTGAACAGCGACGGTGATAACAATAATCCGGTCGATGATCTGGTCACTCTGCGGAAGGCGATTGCCTCGGCCAACGCGCTGGAAGGGCCCGATACGATCCTGCTTCCGGAAAGATTCCAGATAGAAACCAGTGTGGGTTATTCCATCAGAGATGATGTTGAGATACTCGGTGTAGCAGGGGCTGAGGCGGAGATTATCAACACTGCCGATTCTTTAGGAGCTTCGCTGTTCGACCTGGAAAGTGGTCGCCAAGTCCATTTTGAAAATCTGGTTATTGGGGCCTTGCAGAATCAAGGCAAAGGGATTGCTGCCTGCGGCAGTGTGACGATGGATAATATCGTCGTTACCGGATTTTACCAGGCTTTTGACCTGTGCTCCGCGCCGGTCAACCTGCAGGTAATTCGAAGCAGTGTTCTCGACAATACCACTGCGTTGGGCTGGAATACTTTCAACGAGGGAAATCAGGTTGTTGCTCTGTTTGATCGTTCTCTGATTGCTGGCTCAAGCATCTTTGTTCGTGCCTACAATGCTGATGTGAATGTGGAAATTCGTAACTCACTCTATGTGGCGCAAGATGCTTATTTGCGTATAGTAGGTAGCACATCTATGAAGATTATTGACAGTGCACTGATCCTGTCAGACAGCGGTACCCTGCTCACGGCGAATTACGAAAGTCACAAAGATTCTACAATCAGTCCCCGGCAGTATTTCTATCCGAGTCTGGAAATAATCCAGTCCACAATTGCCGGTCATCAGACAGGATATCCTGTAATCAAGGGCGATGGCGCTAATGTGCGTATCGCCCACACAACCATTGCCGACAATCTTAATAACCAGGGCCATCTTTTTGTGTTCGCTGGCCATAAGAATCCCGACTCAAATCAATGGCAGGGGGGAGTCACGATCGAACACTCCGTCATTGATAGGTATCAGACCGCTGACGTGCCCATCGAAATAAGAAATATAGATCTCAAGGCGCGTTTTTCTTTTGTGCCCGCCATCAACAGGGCTATTGGTTCAGAAAGCATCGATTTTGATGCTTTCAGTTCTCTGTATCAGGGCGCCCCGTCCTACCTAGCCGATCCAGTATTAGACTCGTTCAATCTACCCTATTACTTGCCCCAGAGTGGCAGTCCGCTGATTGATGCCGGTGACTCGGAACTCGTTGCTGGTGAAGATGGTGTGCCTGAGCTGGAACAGCGGCAATCCAATCGTATTCTGGGTGCGGCCATCGATATCGGTGCAACGGAATACAATCATGAACCTGTGCTGAACGATGATGCGTTGATAACCGCCTACGAAGAGCAGATCGCATTATTGGCTGATCCGGATGAGGACATCGTGCTGGATCTGGACAACTTCGTCAGTGATCCGGATGGTCACATCATTGAGCTGCTTGATTTCTATAGTGAAGGGGCGATTACCTTCGAGCCTGCTACCCATACTATCAGCGGCCACCAAAATGCATTCAAGGCAGCGGTTATGAGGGTGAAGATGACCGATGAAACCGGCTTGAGTGCAGTGCAAGAAATGGACTGGCAACCAAAAAATGACGCCAAAGGCGATGGTGGTAGCGGTGGGGGAGGCGGTAGCCTGCCGGCAACTATTCTTGGGGCGATAGTGCTGCTCGGTATGGGGCGGGCTCGACGGAGAAAAATCACCCTTTAATGAATGTTGAATTGCTGGAAGGGGCTGCTTGGGAAAACCATGCAAAGCGCTGGCTCCTAGCCCAAGCATAATCTCCCACAAAGCCAAAACGCAGGGTGGATTAGCCGGAAGGCGTCAATCCACCCTGCGGTCGACATCAGGACTGACTGGCCTGCTCGCGGCGCGGCTCGTAGGGCTCGCCGCCACCGGGGAAGGCCAGACGCAGGTTGTTCAGCCAGGTGGTGCCGAACTGGCGGAACAGGGAGGCGCTGTTGTAGGGGATGCCATAGCGATCCGCCAGCGCGCGAACCCGTGGCGCCACTTCCTGATAGCGGTTGCTGCACATGTCCGGGAACAGGTGGTGTTCGATCTGGTGTGACAGGTTACCGGACAGGATATGAAACAGCTTGCCACCCTCGATGTTGCAGGAACCCAGCATCTGGCGCAGATACCAGCGCCCACGGGTTTCGCCTTCCACCTGTTCCAGGGTGAAGTTGTGCGCCCCGGCCGGGAAGTGCCCGCAGAAGATAATGGTGAAGGCCCAGATGTTGCGGATCAGGTTGGCCACCGCATTGGCGCCAGCCACTATCCCGAACACCAGCAGCGGCGAGAAGGGCACGTAGAAGGAAATCGGGATCGCCACCAGCGCCGCCGCCAGTGGCCAGGCGATGTAATCCTTGGCCACCTGCCGCCATACCTTGTAGCCAATCCGTTTTAACAACGGCGTGAAATCCTTGAGCTTGTTCTTGCCTTTCAGGTGGTCATCGATGGCTTGCTCATGGACGGCCACGCCTTCTTCGAACAACAGCATCAGCAGAATGAAATAGATCGGCTGCAACAGAAACGCCGGTTTCCACTTCTGCATGGGCGTTACCCGCATGATGCCGTAGCCCACATCCAGATCCTTCTCCAGCACATTGGTCCAGGTGTGATGCACCACATTGTGGGAATGCATCCAGCGGTCCGAGGGGCTCATGGTGTCCCACTCCCAGGTGTTGGATTGAATCTCCGGGTCCTTCATCCAGTCCCACTGGGCGTGAAGCACGTTGTGGGCGATTTCCATGTTTTCCAGAATCTTGGCGATACCGAGCATGAACACGCCCAGCCCCAGGATAGTGAGCATCACCGGCCAGGCGGCCAGCGCGTGGCCCCAGGCGGGGATGAAAAACAGTGACAGGTAAATGATGAAGCGGGCGCTGACCGCCATGGTGCGCTGGGTCTTGATAACCTTGAGGATATAGGCACGGTCCCGGTCGCCGCGGGAATCAAACACCTCGTTGCGAATGGCTTCCAGCTCGTGGCCGAATTCTTCGATCTGTTCGTCGGTCAGGTCGACCGGGTATTGATGGGTTTTCATTATTGTTCCCTCACAAATCCAGTTCGCAATCGCCGGCGGCGGCGCAGATGCAGGTCTGTACAATGCTGCCTGCCTCGTTCAGTACCTCGCCGGTACGCAGGTCACGTACACAGCCGGACACCAGGGTGGTGTTGCAGGTATGGCAGATGCCCATGCGGCAGCCGTGGGGCGGGTTCATGCCGGCTTCCTCGGCCACTTTCAGCAGCGGCGTGTCGCTGTCGCCGTCAGTTTCCACATCGCTCTGGGCGAAGCGCACCCGGCCACCCACCGCATCGGCGGGCACCTCGGTAAAGGGGGCGCGGAACCGCTCCACATGCAACCGGCGGATACAACCCGCGTCTTCCATGCATTGCTCGATGGCTTCCAGCAGGGAAGGGGGGCCGCAGGCGTACACATCCCGTTCTTTCCAGTCCGGGCAGAGTGCATCCAGTTGGGCGGCGGAAAACCGGTTGCGGCTCGGGTCGTCGCCCTCGCGGCTATAAATCAGATGCAGGTGATAGCGATCGTTGTAGCGATCCATCGCCTTCAGTTCCTTGCCCAGCACCACATCAAACTCATGGGGTGCATAGTGGATATGGTGGGTATCCGGCAGGCGCCCCTGGGCAATCAGGCTGTTGACCATGCTGAAAGCTGGCGTGATACCGCTGCCGGCGGTGATAAACAGCGGCTGGATCGGCTGGGCGTCAGGCAGGTAAAAGTCCCCCTGGGGCAAGCCGATGGGCAGGTAATCGCCCACTTTGATATTGCGCACGATGTGGTGGGAAATGGTGCCCTTGTCGATGGCCTTCACGGTGATGGTGAAGCAGTCGTCCTCCCGCTCCGGCGGGGAGGAAATGGTGTAGGTGCGGGTGTAATGCTTGCCGTTGGCGGGAATCCCTACCCGCACATGCTGACCGGCACGGTGGCCCCGCCAGTTCAGGCCGGGGCGCAGGGTCAGGGTGCGTGCATCCTTGGTTTCATCCCATACCTTGACCACCCTGGCCTGCAGCTTGTGGGTGGTCCACAGCGGATTCACCAGCTCCAGATAATGGGAGGTGCGCAGGGGCCAGGCAAAGTAATCGGTGATGGTACTCAGACGAGACCAGATAGAGGGTGACGCACCTGGCTCGGGCTGGGCGGGTTGACGCATAACGGTTCCTCGTTCGTTGTCATTTTATGAGGTGTTGCTCGCCTGGCGGACCAGGCTGGCGACGGGCAGCAAGGGCGGCCCGCCATTGTCCGTTTTGTCTGTTCTGTTGTGGTAGCGCGTATCAGGGTCAATGTCAGTATCCGCCTGTGCAGGGCGAGCTGACCAACCTGCTTTACGCAATCCCAACGGAATGCCCGTCAAGGCATACAATCGGGGCAGCATGAATGTGCACACTTGTGCGTGCACAAGTGTTTACAAGACTAAAATGACAACGCCCGGCTTGTCCACCCTGTTTTTTTGATACGGCGACAACCCCGCGCCAAACGCGTTGGCGCCTGGCTCACAAAGCGAAACGCCGAGCCTTCTGCCGCTAAAAACCAAACCCGCCATGAAATCCATCGCCCCCCGCCCAACAGTTGGTACACTGCACCCCTGATTTTCTGCCACCCGGGCCCTGACGTGACTGATTCCCTGTTTTCCTCCCTGCCACTGACCAGCGACATGCTCGCCAACCTGGACACACTGGGCTATACGGCCATGACACCGGTACAGGCGGCCAGCCTGCCGCCCCTGCTGAAAGGCCGGGATGTGATTGCCCAAGCCAGCACCGGCAGCGGCAAAACGGCTGCCTTCGGCATCGCTCTGCTGCACCCGCTCAACCTGCGCTACTACGGCTGCCAGGCCTTGGTGCTTTGCCCCACGCGGGAGCTGGCAGACCAGGTGTCTGCCGAGATTCGTCGTCTGGCCCGGGGTGCCGGCAACATCAAGGTGCTGACCCTCTGCGGCGGCCAGCCCATCGGCCCGCAAATCGGCTCCCTGGAGCATGGTGCCCAGGTGGTGGTGGGCACACCCGGGCGCATCCTCAAGCACCTGAGCAAAGGCACACTCAGCCTCGACGGGCTCAATACTCTGGTGCTGGACGAAGCGGACCGCATGCTCGACATGGGCTTCTTCGATGATATTGCGGAAGTGATTCGCCAGACCCCGGCCCGTCGCCAGACCCTGCTGTTCTCCGCCACTTACCCGGCGGGCATCAAGCAGCTGGCAGAAACCTTCATGCGTGACCCGGAGCATGTGGAAGTGGCGGCCATGCACGACAACACCCGCATCGAGCAGCGTTTCTACGAAGTGGAGCCCCTGCAACGCTACGAAGCCGTGGCCGACGCCATCGCCTGCTTCCGGCCCACCGGCTGTGTGGTGTTCTGTGTCACCAAACAGCAGTGCCAGGATGTGGTCAGCCAGCTCTGCCGGCAGGGTCTGGCCGCCCGGGCTCTGAACAGCGACCTGGAGCAGCGCGAGCGGGATGAAGTGCTCACCCTGTTCGCCAACCGAAGTCTGTCTGTACTGGTCGCCACGGACGTGGCCGCAAGAGGGCTGGATATCGACAGCCTGGACATGGTCATCAACGCGGAACTGTCCCACGACCCGCAGACCCATATCCACCGGGTCGGCCGCACCGGCCGGGCGGGGGAGAAGGGCCTGGCCATCAACCTGGTGGCGCCCCGTGAAAGCCGCCGGGCCATGGCCATCGAGGAACTGCAGGGCGAAATGCTCAACTGGCACCCGGTGTCCAGCCTGAAACCCCGCGCCGGCGATCCCATGTTGCCGCCCACGGTGACCCTGTGCATCGGCGCCGGCCGCAAGGACAAACTGCGCCCCGGCGATATTCTCGGCGCTCTCACCGGCGACGCGGGCATCCCCGGCAACCAGGTGGGCAAGATCACCGTCACCGACTACCAGGCCTACGTAGCCATCGAGCGCGATAGCGCCGACCTGGCACTGCAGCGATTAATGCGTGGCAAGATCAAGGGCAAGAACCGGCGGGTAAAAAAGCTTTAGCCCGCCGGCGACCGCCCTTTCCGTTGGAGCTATGCTCGCATGGCGAATACCCAAACCAGAAAAACCGTTCATGTATTGCAGCGAAGAAATCGCGTCTCAACGTCCGCCTACATAAAGAACATGACGATTTCCACCCGACCAGCCTTGTCTCAAAGCGCCAAGGAAGCGTTCCCTTTGCGCTTGAAGTGAGCATGCGTTTGAGTGGAGTTGTGAAGCGTTACGCTATAAATAAAAATGTACAAGGGAACATCGCGCCCGGTTTCGGGCTTTTCATAGGGAAGTGAGACAGGTACCCATGCCATTGAAACTACGCTTGATCAAACGGTTACTGGAAGTTTTCTTGTGGGTCCGGCATCCCAAAATGGTCCTGTACTTTATTCGTCGAACGGGCGCCTACCCGAATATGTTTTGCCCGCGAACGGTCAATGATAAATTTCTCTGGAGGAAACTGTTCGACCACGATCCACGTTTTGTCATTCTTTCCGACAAGTTGGCGTGTAAGGACTGGGTTGCGGCCAGGGTGCCAGCGCTGAATATTGCCCCGGTCCGCTGGATCGGGATCTCGGCTGCGTCCATTCCGCCTGAGCTGTTGGGCAAGGCGGTACTCCTGAAAGCCAATCACGGCAGCGAAACCAACCTGTTTCTCAGTAAAAACACATTCTCAGAGAAAAAGATCGATGCCACCATTCATGACTGGCTGACATATGATCACGGCAAAGAGCATCGTGAGTGGGCTTATGCCCATATTGACCGAAAAGTTTTCATAGAAGATGAAATTAGGCCTCAGACCGGTGAGCTTGAGGAGGTCAAGGTCTTCACCCATGGTCGTGATGCCGTCCGGTTGCATCATATCGGCGACCGGTTTGGCAACAAGTGGGCCAACACTTGGGATATCACTGCCGATGGCGAGCTGTATATCAGCCCTGAGCCCGACCGAATAGTCCCACCCAATGACGCCAAGCCATTACCGAACACAGTTGACGATGCTGTCTCCATGGCCCGAAAGCTTGGTGCCGAGTTCGATCAGCTGAGGGTAGATTTTATTTTTGATGGTGAAGCTTGGTGGCTGGGAGAGTTGACAGTCTATAACGAGGCTGGGTATGTGTATCTACCTTCTGCCAACGATGCAAACTCTCGCTTTTCTCAAGCCTGGGATATCAGAAAATCCGCTTTTTTGAACGATCTGAACCTGACCGGTTTCAGACGATTTTATGCGTCGATACTCAAACAGTATTTGGAGCGTGCGTCTTCCTGATAGGTTGCGCTCCCAGCGATCGGCCTGGAGCAGCGCCACTGAGGCAGACATGCCATCGAATGCCCAGACAAGGCCACCCGTCTTTTGTAGGAGCTATGCTTGCATGGCGAATAGGGCGGTGAACAACCGGAAAACCCCTTAGCCGGCGAAACGACCCACGAGAAATTGCACACCAATGGTGCAAATCAAGGCTGTTGATGCGCCACAAAACAGACCATAAAAGCCAGATTATCCGGCGTTCCTGCTCAACTCCGCCAACTTCTGATCCAGCATAGTCAGAATATGCCGGCGGCTGATCACGCCGACCACCTTGTTGGCGCTGTCCACCACCGGGTAGATCTTGGGCTTGGCGGCCAGCATCTGCTGGGCCAGCCCCAGCACCTCATCGTCCAGCGATACGGTCAGCACTTCGGCCTGCATCAGGTCTCTCACCGTGGCCACGCGCTGGTTGTGGTAGACCACCTGTAGCGCGGCCTGCAGGCATTCACGCTCGCTGATCCAGCCCACCAGGGTGCCGGCCTTGTCGGTGACCGGGCTGCCAAGCATATCCAGTTTGATCAGCTTGCTGGACGCCTCCACCACCGGCATCTCCGGGTGGATCGTCGCAAAACGGGTACACATCAGGTCGTTAATGGAGACAGAATCCATGGGCTTAGCTCGTTGTCAGGCTCTAAAACCATCCTGCCGACTGTCGCCGGCCTGTACCCCTGACTACCGCGGGAACCGTGCCAACTCTGTTGGCCCGCTTGGCGGCGGCGCCTGAAACATTCATCGTCGTGCTCCTTGACCTAAAGCCGACTTGAAGTTGCAGACTGCCGACAACATAGAGGCGACTTTGGCTCCGGAGACCGGCTATGAATACGTCTGTAAAGAAACCTGACGACTCCTCAACCCTCTGGAAAAGCGTGGGCGGCCGCCATTGGGTGGAATCCCGGGATTTGATCGACCACCTTTTCAAGCCCATCGAAGCGCTGCTGGTGGATGCGGTGAAATGCCAATCCCCTCATCGTGTACTGGATATTGGTTGTGGCGCCGGCACCTCCACCCGGGCGATCAGCCGTCATATCAGCCCTGGCGGCTGTGCAACAGGTGTCGATATCTCCGACATCATGATCGAGGCGGCGCAACAGGGGGCCGGTGGGGACGGTGTCGGTGAGGAGAGCGCCGGTGAGGCAAACGCCAGCACGGCGTTTATCTGCGCCGATGCCTCCACTTACGATTTTGACGAAGGCAGCTTTCAGATGCTGATCTCGCGCTTTGGCATCATGTTCTTTGACGATCCGATACGAGCCTTCCAGAACCTCCGTCGCGCAGCCGCCCGCGATGCCCGCGCGCTCTTTGTTGCCTGGCGCTCCCGCGAAGAAAACCCCTTCATGACCACCGCCGCCCGTGCCGCCAGTCCCATGGTCACGCTCCCGGAGCCACACCCGGACGCCCCCGGTCAGTTCGCCTTTGCAGACCGCCATCGCGTCGAAGCCATCCTGGATGCTGCGGGCTGGAATAATATCAGGGTCGAACCACTGGATATCGAATGCACATTCCCGGTATCCGAGCTGGTCGGATTTTTCACCCGTCTCGGCCCGCTGGGGCGGGTCTTTCCTGACCTGGATGAAACAACGCAATCACAGCTCATTCCGGTAGTCAGTGAGGCTTTCACGCCCTTTATTGAAGGGGGCATGGTCCGGTTCAACGCCGCCTGCTGGCAAATCAAGGCGCGCGCCTAGCGGGCGGGTACTTGTTCCCTTGTCGGCGAGTCACAAACTCGCCGCGCCGTTGGTCACCTCGAAATGCGCCTCGAACTCCCTCCCGAAGCGGATTCGTTTATTTCCCCGCCAGAGTTGTGTAAATTCGAACTGGTTCACAGATAACGAATACCAATAATAACGGCCGGCCAGGGTGGCACGGCCTGAAACAGCGAATCTGGGGAAGGGATGCCAGTCTGTTTACGTAACCTGTCAGTCCTGTTGCGACCGGCCCATACACGGCCCGGACACCAACAGCCATGAGTACCGTCCTGCTCGTCATCATTGTCGTGGGAGTGGCCGTGTTACTGCTGCTGAAGTCGTTGCCTTCCAGCTCTGGCCAACTCTCCTATCGTCGTAAGCCCTACCTGCTAAGCAAAGCGGAGCGTTCTTTTTATGGTGTGCTCTGCCAGGCTGTGGGCGATAACACCCTGATCTTCTCCAAAGTCCGCGTCGCGGATGTACTGGCTCCTCAGAAAGGCCTCAACCGATCCAGCTGGCAAGGAGCCTTCAACAAAATTTCCGCCAAACACATCGATTTCCTCCTCTGCGACCCCCAAGACTGCGCCGTAAAACTTGCTATTGAGCTGGATGATGCCAGCCATGGTTCGGCCAAACGGCAGAAGCGCGATGCCTTTTTGGAACAAGCCTGTGAATCGGCTGGGTTGCCACTGCTAATAAGGGGGTATGGGGTGGTGGATATTCGTCAGCAGGTTGAGGCGATGCTTTTTCCTGTGCAGCATGATTCGTCCTTGGAGGAGCTTGGGCAGATTGAAGGGCAGGGCGCTGAAGTAACGAAAAATGAGCAGGAAAGGGTCGATAACCATTCCGAGCAACAAGCAGGTAATGAGAAAGAGGCTCCGACTGAGGCTGAGGTTGTTGCACTGCCGATTGCACCTGCTTGTCACCAGTGTGGAGAAGTGATGGTCCTGCGGAGGGCTCGCTCAGGGAAGAATGCAGGGCAGCAGTTTTTGGGGTGTAGTGCATTTCCGAAGTGTCGAGGAGTGAGGAAGTATTGAGTTGAAAGTGCACGGGGCAAGACTTGACCCTGTTTCTCTCATTGTTCTCATCGGGGTGCTAAAAATTTTGACAAGAAGTGGGGGTTTAAATGAAGGATAACTGGTTTGAAAAAATGTCACCTGATGAAGAAATGATTAGACAGGGTGATGTGATAAAAGCGTACTCTAAAGAAGCAAGGTTATTTGTAATTGTTACAGCAGACTGTGATATTGATAAAAATAAACATGATGGGAAAATTACATGCGTTGAGCTGATTGATCTTAATGATTTTCTCGAGAGTAAGTTTTATGCGAAAAAAGTGCATGATGAAAAAAGAAATACCGTAAATAATATTTTAAATCTAATCAATAGAAAGTCACCAGAAAGTGATGTGGTAAATCCTGAGAATATAGTCAAATGGGTTGATAGAGAGGGGCTGGAGGCTGTTTGCCGATACTATGAATTTGGCGGCAAAGATAAGGGTAATTTGAAGAAATATTGTGCTCAATTCAATTCCCTGATTAGTGGCAGTAATAAAAATAGGTTTGTCAAGTATTTGTCGGAAAGCAAAAAAGGAGCTGGGGATCTTGAGGTCCAGATTAAGAATTATCTTTCCGGAGGTATGGGGGAAGGTTATTGCTTTGTTCCCTTTATACCTAATGAAAATCAGATTGGCTATGTAATATCTTTCAGGGATATCGTCACAATTAAAGATGAATCTATTTTTGTGAATGAAAGTGAAATAAGAGCTTCTGGGATTGATGATGGGTATGTAAGGGTTGCTAGGCTTTCGGATTATTTTAGGTTTTTTGTTTCACAGAAAATGTTTCAGTTGTACTCAAGGATTGGCATGCCAGAGTATTTTGAAAATGAATCTGAGATTGCATTTAAGTTCATAGCGGAAGAATCTTTTGAGGTGATTAATGTTTAATTGCAAGGCTCTAGTTATCGATTCAAAGTCAATGGAGAAAATGGCAAGAGCAAGAATTTCGGATACTTGGTTTGATGAGTTTTTCATTCCAGAAAATTTTGATGGGTTGAAGCGTATCGAAAAGAATGGATTTGTATTTCTCCTGAGTGGTGAAGGTGAGGAAGTGCCTCTGACAATAGTGTCAAGTAAGGTGTTAAAAAAAATAGAAAAGCCTAAAGCGGTTTTTGATAGGATTATGCAGGTCTCACTAGCGTCCTTTAGTAGTAAGGTTTCAATACCTAAGTCTTGGGGGAAGTATGTTTCAGGAAGCTGTTTTTCTATTTATGCTTACCCAAAGAACAATGGAGAAGGGCAGAGGGTATACTTTGATCGCGTTACGGGGCGAGAAATCTTGCATGTGTATAACTACAAAGAAGCGCCTGTTGAATTTTCTGATGTTGATAAGAATGAGGATGTCGTTAACAGCGTAATAGATGCATGGTATGACATTTTGACATCAGATTCTTTAAGCTCTTCATCTGGTGATGTTCGGGATATTGAGGGTGACTTTGGTATCGTACTAGATGATACATCGACAATGGATCATGTTGCGTCTGCTTCATTAGAGGATTGGTGTAATTATAAGCTTACTGATCAGCAAAGAAAATTTGTCGAAGCGGGTTTAAGTGCGCCTATTCGTCTAAGGGGCGCAGCGGGTACAGGTAAGACTCTTTGTATGGTGATAAAGAGTTTGAAAGAGATTATTGATGCAAATAATGATGGGCGCTCATTAAGGATTGCATTTCTTACGCATAGCGAAAGTGTTGCACATGATGTGGTTTCACCAATGATATCGATACTCGACCCTGAAGGAAGAAGAGCGAGTAATGATAAATCATGCTTGTGGGTCGGTTCATTGTATGAGCTTGCAAAAGATTTTTTGAACTACAAATCCAAAAAAATTGTTCCAATATCTCTGGATGGCATTGAGGGTAGGCAGGACCAACTCGAATACATTAAAATGTTTATTGGTGAAGTTGCAAGAGACCCTTATGTCAAAGAGTCGTTGTTGCCAAAAGCATCTGAATGGATAAGGGATGCTTTTCTCGGTAATTCAAATAATGAGGTTTTTGTTTCGGATTTGATGAACGAAATATCCTCTATTCTTGATCCAGAAGGGATTAATAAGAATAAGCCTGATAAAGTCCAGAGATATGTTGCTAATGAAAAAAGAAGTGATTGGCAGATGTCGCTGCCAAAAAGATCTGATAGGGAAATCGTTATAGAGGTATATGATAAATATTACAGGTCGTTATCAAACGAAAACATAATCAGTCTTGATCAGATGATTGCTGATCTTGTCAGGTATCTTGGTTCAAATACTTGGGGATATGAGGCTGAGGAAAGGGGGTTTGATCTTGTTTTCGTTGATGAACTCCACCAGTTTAATCATTTAGAGCGAGAAGTTTTTCATGAGCTTTTCAGAAACAAAAGAAATAATACCGATGGGAAGCTGCCAATTTTTATGGCTTATGATTTGAAGCAAAGCCATGATGATCGCTTTTTGTCAAGCGGGGTGTCGGGTGGTGCTGCAAGATTCTTTCAAACGATTAATGTTGGAAAAACAGATTTGATTGAATTGACTAAGATTTTTAGATCAACTCCTGAGATTTCGGCATTCTTGTCTAATATTGATGGATGCTTTCCAGCATTGGATTTGGGAGAAGAGTGGGTTGATTATACCGGGGATTCGAAGCTTGATAGCGGTGAAAAGCCTACTTTATATTCATTCCCCAAAAACTCAGTTCTCATAGACAAAGTGGTGGGCGAGGCTCACCGTCATGCTAGGAGGATTGGGTCTGGGAAAAATGTGGCAGTGTTATGCATGAATGAAGAGCTTTTCTCTACTTATGCTAATGCGGGTCGTATTGCGAAAAAAATTGTAGTTATTGATAGTGAAAGGAGTGTTAAGAATCTGCAATATGCAGGAAAAAGATGTGTTTTAAGTATGCCGGATTTTGTGGCTGGCCTACAATTTGATGTGGTCTATATTATTCACATTGACAAAGCTGACATGAGTGATGAGGAAAGTTTGGGAAGGAAGAGACGTTTTCTATCAAGGTTATATCTGGGCGCTAGTAGAGCCTCGAAGGTTCTTAACTTGGTAACATCAAGAGAGCGTGGAGGGCAGCCTGAGATGCTAGAGTCTGCTTTTCAGGCGGGCATTATAAATAAGTCAGATATATAGCTGGCTTACATAATTCTGGGGTCAGGTCTCCCATTTCCCAAACGGATTTAGGATCAGGTCTTGCCCCGTGCGACAATCCACTAAAAGAGTCAGGCAGAACGCCCTTTACGACACGCCAGATCCACCAACCACCGAAAGATCCTGAATTGTGACCGCAGGTAAATCATGTATTCAGGGTGCCACTGGACGCCGATGATGGGGGCATTGTCGGTGGGCTCAATGGCCTGGGTGATCTTGTCCAGATCCCAGCCGGTGCGGTGCAGGGCGTCGGCGGGCCGTTCCACGGCCTGATGGTGCAGGCTGTTCACGCGTAGTTTGGTCTTGCCGGTGATGTGGGCGAGTCGGGAGCCGGGTTCCAGCCAGACCTGTTTGGTGGGCAGCAGGCCAGGGCGGTTATAGGTCAGACGGCGAATATCGCGGATGTCATTGTAGAGGGTGCCGCCGAGGACGGTGTTGATCAATTGCGCTCCGCGGCATATGCCCAGGATGGGAATGCCGTGGCTGAGGGCATGCCGAATCCATTCGATTTCCAGGGTGTCCCGTGCCGGGTCGAGTTTGACTTTGGCATCCACTTCACCGCCGTAGTGTTCCGGGCTGATGTCGTTGCCGCCACCGATCACCAGCGCATCAGGCGGCTCGCCCTGCCAGGGATGATCAATCGAAAGGCGTTGGGGCACCGCACCACACAGGCGCAGGGCCAGCGCCGTGCACCACCAGGCCGGCGCCCAGCGACGGTGGTTGCCGGTCACTCCTATGCGTGGTTTTCCATCCATCGGGCTATCCTTTTCACCCAGGCGCCGCGATCCACACCCAGCAGCGGTCTGTCTGCCGTGAGAAAGTCTTTACCCAGCGCCTGGAGTGAGGCGTCGTCGTTGGCCAGTTGTTCAACCCAGCACCAGCGGAGCCAGGAAGCGTTGAGGCTCCATTGCGGGTCGTCAATCTGGCAATTGGGTAACCGGTAGTGGAAGGTCGGTCGCGACTTGATTTTCGGGTCATCGACCGTAGCGCGGACGCGGTCCGCATCGATCTCGGCAAACAGGGGTAGCATGTCCAGGGCGCGGTTGCGGGTCGGGTTATGTTCAAGGTAATCGTCGATCAGGGTGGCGATGTCCGGTTCATCCCGGGTTAGCAGCAGCTTGATATAGGACTCCTCGAACAGGTCGATATAAGGGCTGATGCGTCGCGCCAGATTCACATCGTTGGCTTCGATCTGCCACCACTGGAGCAGCCCGAAAGCGCGCAGGTAACGGTGAATGGTTGGCGCATCCAGTGCCGGTACTTCCGCATTGATATGGACCCCGTAGGCCGCGATCAGCGATTCCTCGGTACCGGTGGCGCCGGCCTTGCGCAGCGCCTCGACCATACCATCCAGGATAGTGAGTGATGTTACCGGCAATGGCGGGCATACCACCTCGACGGGCACCAGCAGAGCCGCCGCCTTTGACAGGGGATGCAGCAGCTCATCCACGGTCTCGCCCGCATTGGCGGCCGCTGTCTTGAGGAAATCCCAGTCGAGCTCGATATTGAAATCACCGTGATCAGTTTGTACACACACTTCCGCGGCGGTTTCGTCTGTCACTTTTCCGTTGAGCGTATCGCACACCACGCGGGCGGTATCCCGGAATGTAATACCGGAGAACTCAAGCTCGAAGCCCACAGTGCGGACTTTTCCTGCGGTATTTTTCAATGCATTCAGTGTTTCCAACCGGGAACTGTAAGCATCCATTAATGAGCGACCTCGCTGCTTGTCCAGGGTGACCTTCCCTGGAGTTGGACCCACTGACTTGATGAGTTTTGACAACATTACGCTGCCTGCGGAGCGGACAGCAACCATGAACAACAGGACACCCACAACTTGGCACTCTGTGCGCTTTAGAAATTACAGCTTCCTATCCTTTGTCAGTTCTTCTGCTCTGATTGGCGACTACCCAGCGACACATCTAGGGCTAATCAGGGAAGAATTCTAATTTGTAATCTATCGCCTCGGGGGATGTTTGGGCGGGTATTCTTAGGGTTCGCATGGCGGGTGTGATTCTTTCGGCCAGATTGATCATGCCCGGATCAGCCTGTTTAACGCTTATGGCTGAGATGTATCCGTTTTTGGAGAAATTCAGCTCCAGAATAATGGTTCCACCCAGCTGAGGATGGGCCCGAAGAGCTTCCTCGTAGAAGTTGTTTATTGTTTCGAATCTCAGGTCGGTTTGCTGTCTGAGAGCATCATTCTTGTCATAGTTATTGTTAGAAAGAAGCCCGCCCATTTGGGCTGTTGTCCCATGCAGGGCGAGTTCAAGATAGCTCCACAGCTCGGAGGCTTTCTGCTTTTCTTCGCTATGGTTTTCGTTGCTGAGGGTTTTAGCCAGGCTCTGCACGGTTTGTTGTGTCAGAATGTCGACACTCTTGAGTGTTTTGTCGTCTGAACTTGAATGGAAGTGCTTACGGATAAGCTGGATATCTTGCTCGATTTTGGCAAGAGGGGCTTCCTCGGCGGAAATGTTCCATGAGAAGAGAGTGGTCAGCAGTACTATCAGTGAGCGTTTCATCATGAGTATCAGTTTTTTATCGCTGACCTCATTGTATACCACACAAAGAAAAACCCCGGCGGATAAGCCGGGGTTTTTTGTTTCCAATCCCGCCCTTGTGAGGCGAGCCCGGAAATTGGCTCCGGGCCTGAACACCGGAGCGCGTCCGGCGTCAGGCTTCGGGTATCAAGCGTTATACCCGCTCAATCACAGTAGCAATACCCTGACCCAGGCCGATGCACATGGTGGCCAGGCCGAGTTTGCCGCCTTTCCATTCCAGTACGTTCAGCAGGGTGCCGGTGATACGCGCGCCGGAGCAGCCCAGCGGGTGACCCAGGGCGATGGCGCCACCGTTCAGGTTCACTTTCTGGTCGGCCACGTCCAGCAGCTTCAGGTCCTTCATGACGGGCAGTGACTGGGCAGCGAACGCTTCGTTCAGCTCCACGTAGTCGATGTCGTCGATGGTCAGACCCGCACGAGCCAGGGCCTTCTGGGTGGCCGGTACGGGACCGTAACCCATGATGGCGGCGTCGCAGCCGGCAACGGCCATGGAGACGATCTTGGCACGGGGCTTCAGGCCCATTTCTTCGGCCTTGGCGGCGCTCATGACCAGCATGGCGGAGGCACCGTCGGACAGGGCAGAGGAGGTGCCGGCAGTGACGGTACCGTTGGCCGGGTCGAAGACCGGACGCAGTTTCTGCATGTCTTCGATGCTGGCACCGGGACGGATCACTTCGTCGATCTCGCACAGGACCTTGTTGCCGTCCTGGTCGTGACCTTCGATGGGAACGATCTCGTTCTTCCAGCGACCTTCCTGGGTGGCTTCCCAGGCCAGACGGTGGGAACGGACACCGAACTCGTCCTGCTGCTCACGGCTGATGCCGTGCATCTTGCCCAGCATTTCCGCGGTCAGGCCCATCATGTTGGAGGCCTTGGCGGTGACCTTGGAGATCTCAGGGTTGATGTCCACCCCGTGATCCATGGCCACGTGACCCATGTGCTCCACACCACCGATGACGAACACGTCACCGTTGCCGGTCTGGATGGCCTGGGCGGCGGAGTGCAGGGCCTGCATGGAAGAGCCGCACAGACGGTTCACGGTTTGCGCGGCGCTGGTGCGCGGGAGGCCGGCCAGCATGGCGATGTTACGGGCGATGTTCATGCCCTGTTCTTTGGTCTGGTTTACACAGCCCCAGATCACGTCTTCGGTCTGCTGGATGTCCCAGTTGGGGTTACGCTCCATGAGCGCTTCCACCAGCAGGGAAGACAGTTTTTCGGCACGCACGTGACGGAACTGGCCATTACGGCTCTTGCCCATGGGAGTACGGACCGCATCGACGATAACTACGTCATTGGGATTCAAGCTCATTTCTCTAACTCCTTTCAGTCCGTGGCTTAGGCGAAGAAAGACTCGCCCTTGGCGGCCATGTCTTTGAGCATCTGCGGGGCTTCGTAGATGCCACCCAGGTGCGCGTACTTGTCACACAGCGCGACGAATTCTTTCACGCCGAGGCTGTCGATGTAGCGCAGCGGACCACCACGGAAGGGAGGGAAGCCGATGCCGTAGATCATGGCCATATCGGCCTCGGCAGCGGAACCTACAATGTTGTCTTCCAGGCAGCGAACGGTTTCGGTGCACATGGGAATCATCATGCGGGCGATGATTTCGTCCGCATCGAATTCCTGGGTGTCGGCGACGTGGGGCTTGATCAGTTCGTAGGTCTTTTCGTCGACCACTTTCTGCGTCTTGCCTTTCTTGTCCTGCTCGTACTTGTAGAAACCCACACCGTTCTTCTGGCCATAACGCTCGTTTTCGAACATCACGGTGGAGACGTCTTTGAAGTCGTACTGCATACGCTCGGGGAAGCCGTCGGCCATAACCTGGGCGGCGTGAACACCGGTGTCGATGCCGACCACGTCCATCAGGTAGGCGGGGCCCATGGGCCAGCCGAACTTCTGCATGACTTTATCCACGGCCTGGAAATCGGCACCGTCGCGCATCAGCATGCCGAAGCCGCCGAAGTAGGGGAACAGTACGCGGTTAACCAGGAAGCCGGGGCAGTCGTTGACCACGATGGGGGTTTTGCCCATTTTCTGGGCGTAGGCCACCAGGGTGCCGACGGTTTCGTCGGAGGTCTTCTCGCCACGGATCACTTCCACCAGCGGCATCATGTGTACCGGGTTGAAGAAGTGCATGCCGGCAAAGTTTTCCGGCTTCTTCAGGGCTTCGGCCAGCTTGGTGATGGAGATGGTGGAGGTGTTGGACGCCAGGATGGTGCCGTCTTCCACTTTCTCTTCGGTCTCGGCCAGAACGGACTGCTTGATCTTCTGGTTCTCGACCACCGCTTCCACGATCACGCCAACGTTGCCGAAGTCGCCATAGTTCAGGGTGGGGCGGATGTTGGACAGCACTTTGCCCATGCCGGCCGCATCCAGTTTGCCTTTGCTGACGCGCTTGGCGAGCAGCTTGGAGGCTTCGTTCATGCCCAGGTCCAGCGCCTTGTCGGCGATGTCCTTCATGATGATGGGGGTGCCTTTCAGGGCGGACTGGAAGGCGATACCGCCACCCATGATGCCAGCGCCCAGTACGGCGGCCTGCTCAAAGCCCTTGGCGGACTTGGCGGTTTTGCCGTTGACCTTCTTCACCTGCTGGTCTGCCAGGAACAGGCCGACCATGGCGGTGGCTTGCGGAGTCTTGGCGACTTTGGCGAAGCCTTTGGCTTCCACTTCCAGCGCTTTGTCGCGGGTCATGCCGGCGTGGGCCTGCATGGCTTTGACGGCTGCCACGGGAGCGGGGTAGTTCTTGCCAGCCTGACCCTGGACCATGGCCATACAGGTCTGGAAGGCCATCATGTTTTCCATGGGCGGCAGCTTCAGGGGCTCGAGCTTTTCCTGACGCTTGGCGCGGAAGTCGATCTTGCCGGCCAGGCACTGCTTGACCAGGTCGATGGCAGCGTCGTTAACCTTGTCGTGGGCAACCACGGCATCGGCAACGCCCACTTTCAGGGCCTTGTCAGCCTTGTGCTGGCCGCCGGCGGCGATCCACTCAACGGCGTTGTCCACGCCGATCACACGGGGCAGACGCACGGTGCCGCCGAAGCCCGGGAACAGGCCCAGCTTCACTTCCGGCAGTCCCACCTGGGCTTTTTCGCTCAGTACGCGGAAGTCTGCGGCCAGGCACATTTCCAGGCCGCCACCCAGGGCGATGCCGTTAACGGCAACCACTTTGGGGATATCCAGATCTTCAAAGGCGTTGAAGACCTGGTTGGATTTCAGACACCAGCCGGCAATTTCGTCTTCCGGCAGTTTGAACATGTCAGTGAATTCGGTGATGTCGGCGCCAACGATGAAAACCGACTTGCCGGAGGTCACGACCAGGCCTTTGATGTCGTTGTTGCCTTTAATGGCATCGACAGCCTTGCCGAGGTCTTCCACGGTTTCCTTATTGAACTTGTTAACGGACTCGCCCTGAAGGTCAAACTTCAGTTCGGCGATGCCGTCGTCAAGCAGTTGTACGCTTACGGCGTTGCCTTGATAGATCATAGCTTCTGCTCTCCAGTCCCAAAGTACGCGGCGAATCAGGCCGCTTTGGTATTGCCCGGCCCCCGAAAATGGGGGAGGCGGCGTCCTTCATATAAGCATTCATGTGAGTGTTTGCTTACATAAACAACGAAACTTGTAGGCCCGCAAGTATAGGGAAGGTGAATGACTTTTTTAGCCCCAATTTGTGACTAATTGGTCGTGGGCCCTCTGGGGCTGCTGCGGTTGGTGAAAATTTCATCACTCGCTCCCTGTGATAGTGCTGATGGGTGTGGCGGTTAGTGCCGTATTGCGGCAACCATGGCAGACTGCCCCTCCCAACATTTCCGTTGGAGCCTTGCTTGCAAGGCGAAGAGATATCCGCTGGCACATGGCCAGATTGAAACCCTTCGCCTTGCAAGCAAGGCTCCAACGGTGGCGTGATTCTTTACCGAGCCTATTAATGCCCGTAGACAAGCTCAGCCTGCCCAACATCACCCGCCGACCGCAGCACACGCCGGACTGGCCGGATGTGCCGCCCTTGCTGGCGCGGATTCTGGCCGGGCGGGGCGTGGACGACCCGGCGCAGCTGGAGTTGGCGCTCAAGCGTTTGCCTCATCCGTCT
This sequence comes from Alcanivorax sp. HI0007, assembly GCF_001635525.1. Lineage (NCBI taxonomy): Bacteria > Pseudomonadati > Pseudomonadota > Gammaproteobacteria > Oceanospirillales > Alcanivoracaceae > Alcanivorax > Alcanivorax sp. HI0007. Next base: position 9,855 of record NZ_LWEJ01000170.1, on the reverse strand, counting down.
GCCTTCACAGGACTGCGTGGGGCCGTGGAGCTGTTGTTACAAGGGCGATCCGATCACTGGCGTATCTGTATTGTCGGCGACTACGACGCCGATGGCGCCACCGCCACCACCCTGATGGTGCGGGGCCTTGAGTTGCTGGGCTTCCCGCGCCCGGATTTCCTGGTGCCGGACCGCTTCGAATATGGGTACGGACTGTCGCCGGCCATTGTCGAGCTGGCCCAGCAGCAGTACCGGCCGGACCTGATTATCACCGTGGATAACGGCATCGCCAGCGTGGACGGTGTCGCCGCCGCCCAGGCCCGGGGCATCAAGGTGCTGATTACCGATCATCACCTGCCCGGCGATACCCTGCCGGACGCGGATGCCCTGGTGAACCCGCGCCTGCCGGGCTGCGAGGATTTCCCCGCCGCCAACCTGGCCGGGGTGGGCGTGGCCTTCTATTTATTGATGGACCTGCAGCGGGCCCTGCGCGATCAGGGTTTCACCCCCACGCAGCCGATCACCGATTTGCTGGATCTGGTGGCCCTGGGGACGGTGGCGGATGTGGTGTCCCTTGACGACGCCAACCGGGTGCTGGTGGAGCAGGGCCTGCGTCGTATCCGCGCCGGCAAGGGCTGCCCGGGTATCCGGGCCCTGTTGCAGGTGGCCGGGCGCGATCCGAGCCGGGCGCTGGCGGCGGACATGGGGTTTGCGGTGGGCCCGCGGCTGAATGCGGCGGGGCGCCTGTCGGATATGACCCATGGCATTGCCTGTCTGCTGGCAGAGACCGAGGCGGAGGCGCTGGATATGGCCCAGGAGCTGGACACCATCAACCGCGAGCGCCGCTCCATCGAGCACGGCATGCGCGACGCGGCCATGGTCGAGGTGTCGCGGCTGAACCCGGAGAACCTGCCGGCAGGGCTGTGTCTGTACGGCAAGGAGTGGCACGAAGGGGTGGTGGGGATTCTTGCCTCGCGGGTAAAGGAAATTATTCATCGCCCGGTGATCGCCTTTGCGCCGGCCCAGCAGCCGGGCACCCTGAAAGGCTCCGGCCGTTCCATTCCCGGCCTGCACCTGCGCGATGCCCTGGATGCGGTGGCCACCGCCAACCCGGGACTGCTGAGCAAGTTCGGTGGCCACGCCATGGCGGCGGGGCTGTCCCTGGAGCGGGACAAACTGGATCAGTTCAAGGTGGCCTTCGAGAAGGCGGTCAGTGAGCTGCTGTCCCCCAGGGCCCTGGAAAAAGTGGTGGAGACCGACGGCGAGCTGGATGACCACGAGCTGTCCCTGAGTAACGCGGAACTGCTCAGCCACCGCTTCCCCTGGGGGCAGGGTTTTCCGGCGCCATGCTTCGATGGAGAATTCGAGGTGCTCAAGCACCGTATTGTCGGCGAGCGCCACCTGAAGCTGACCCTGGGTCTGCCCGGCGTCAACGGCATCATCGATGCCATCCACTTCAATGTGCCGGTGGAGGCCTTGCCCAGCCGTATCGCCCGGGTGCGCGGCGTCTACCGTCTGGAAGTCAACGAATTCCGCGGCCAGCGCAACCCGCAGCTGCTGTTCGAGCATCTGATTCCGCTGTAACGCTGCCAACCTCCCCGGAGCTATCCGGGCTACCCAAACTACCCGATTCACCGTTGGAGCCTTGCTCGCAAGGCGAAGGGGTCGAAGGCTCGCCTGGGCTCGCATTTCGCCTTGCGAGCAAGGCTCCAACGGGTGGGGATTGATCTGGCACACCCTGCCGCCCCGCAAAATTGTCGACAATGCTGTCGGCGGTGCCGGTTTTTGCTAGCATTGCGCTTCGCGCTCACCATCGGGCGCCTTTTTTACTGGGGTACGGCCCAAAAGGCCGTGCCGGCATTGACTGCGCGGGGTGGCTATCGTCCACCGCTGTGTTGTGTCCTTAACGGAGGGGACGAAGATGAAGACCATACACAAGCACCGCCTGAAGGTGGTGAACGAGGTGCAGGAGTTGCGCCTGCCCGAAGAAGGCAAGGTTCTGCGGGTGGATTATATTCCCCAGGAAGCCATTATTTTCATGTGGGTGGAAGTGGACGCGGACACCGTGATCGACACCCCCAAAGAAGTGCGTACCTTCAAGGTGTTCAACACCGGGTCCGGCATTCCCAATAATGCCCGTTATATCGGCACCACCATCAATCAGATGAAGCCGGATGCCTACCACGTCTACGAACTGAGAGACTGACATAGCGCGCCCGGGACATCGACAAAGCCGCTGTAGGAGTTCCTCTTGAGGGACGAATCCGAGCCCTGGCGAGGAAACAGGCGATGCGGGTGTCACCTGATCATTCTGGAGACCCCGGTTGCTCTGCTGCTCCGAACCGAATCCGGGGCAGACTCTGCGGGCGATTTCCACGCTGACGCGTGGTTCGTCCCTCAAGAGGAACTCCTACAGCGGCTTCGTTATAAACGTGCGGGCCGCGCTCTTGCGGTGAAGCGGGCGCCGCCGCCCCTCGTCAGCCAACCCGCAAACCGTTAGACTGCGCTGTTTTCCACGTATCCATTCTGCCAAGCACTAATTCTAGAGAGACGTAATGGAAGTCAATCCGCTGCGAACCCATCTTTCCGACTTGTCTGAGCGTGTCGAAGCGCTTAGGGGGTATCTTTGACTATGATCAGAAGAGCGAACGTCTGACCGAAGTCGAGCGCGAGCTCGAAAGCCCGGATGTCTGGAGCGATCCGGACTATGCCCGGGGGCTGGGCAAGGAACGGGCCCAGCTGGAGCTGGTCGTCAACACCATCAATGAGGCCTCCCAGGGGGTGGAAGACACCTCCGGGCTGCTGGAGCTGGTGGTGGAAGAGGGTGACGAAGACAGCCTGCCGGAAGTGGAAAGCGAGCTGGACCGGCTGGAGAAGATGGTGGCGGATCTGGAGTTCCGTCGCATGTTCTCCGGCCAGATGGATGCCTGCAACGCCTACCTGGATATCCAGGCCGGGTCCGGTGGTACCGAAGCCCAGGACTGGGGCGAGATGCTGCTGCGCATGTACCTGCGCTGGGGCGAGGCCCACGGTTTCAAGACCGAGCTGGTGGAAGCGTCCGCCGGCGATGTGGCGGGTATCAAGTCGGCCACCATCCGTTTCGAGGGCGAGTACGCTTACGGCTGGCTGCGTACCGAAACCGGCGTGCACCGGCTGGTGCGCAAGAGCCCGTTCGATTCCGGCGGCCGTCGCCATACCTCCTTCAGTTCGGTGTTCGTGTCCCCGGAAGTGGACGACGATATCGACGTGAATATCGACGTGGGCAGCATGCGGGTGGACACCTATCGCGCCTCCGGTGCCGGGGGGCAGCACGTTAACCGGACCGATTCCGCGGTGCGCTTGACCTATGAATACACCGACGAGGGTGGCGAGAAGCACACCCTGGTGACCCAGTGTCAGAGCGGGCGCAGCCAGCACCAGAACAAGGACCAGGCCCTGAAGATGATGCAGGCCAAGGTCTATGAAGTGGAAATGCAGCGCCGCAATGCGGAAAAGCAGGCCCAGGAAAGCAACAAGTCGGATATCGGCTGGGGCAGCCAGATCCGTTCCTACGTGCTGGATGACGGTCGCATCAAAGACCTGCGTACAGGGGTGGAAAGCCACAACACCCAGCAGGTACTGGACGGCGCGCTGGACCCGTTTATTGAAGCGTCGCTGAAGGCTGGATTGTAAAAACTGACTGGTGAGGGTAGGCAGTTACCTGACTCTCAGTGGTTTAATGAGCAAAAAATGCCACTGCAATGGCATTAAAGAAATCAAGGTACCCCAATGTCCAACGACGAGCAGCAGACACAGATCGATTCTCAGGAAGGGGCGCATGAAGAGAATCGCCTGATCGCCGAGCGCCGGGCCAAACTGGCCGAACTCCGTGAGGCGGGCAATGCCTTCCCCAATCACTTCCGCCGCGACTTCCTGGCTGCCGACCTGCAGGCGCAGTATGGCGAGTTCAGCAAGGAAGAGCTGGCAGAGAAGAATATTCAGGTCGCTGTTGCCGGCCGCATGATGCTCGATCGCAAGGCGTTCAAGGTGCTGCAGGACATGTCCGGGCGCATCCAGATTTATGCCTCCAAGGACGTGCAGAAAGACACCAAACATTGGGACCTGGGCGATATCGTTGGTGTGAAAGGCACCCTGTGCAAATCGGGCAAGGGTGACCTGTATGTGATGATGGATGAGTACCTGCTGCTGACCAAGGCGTTGCGTCCGCTGCCGGAAAAGCACAAGGGCCTCACCGATACGGAAGCCCGTTACCGCCAGCGTTACGTAGACCTGATCGTCAACGAAGAGACCCGCAAGGCCTTCCAGATCCGCTCGAAAATGGTGGCGGGGATCCGCAACTTCCTGGTGGAAAAGGGCTTCGTGGAAGCGGAAACCCCCATGCTGCAGGTGATCCCCGGTGGCGCCACCGCGCGGCCCTTCATTACTCACCACAACAGCCTGGATATGGACATGTACCTGCGCATCGCGCCGGAACTGTACCTGAAGCGCCTGGTGGTAGGTGGTTTCGAGAAGGTGTTCGAAATCAACCGCAACTTCCGTAACGAAGGGCTTTCCACCCGGCACAACCCGGAATTCACCATGCTGGAGTTCTACCAGGCCTTTGGTGATTACCACGACCTGATGAACCTGACCGAGGAGATGCTGCGCAAGCTGGCCCAGGATGTACTGGGCACCACGGAGGTGAGTTATCAGGGGGATGTGTACGATTTTGGTAAACCTTTTACCCGGATAACGGTTTTCGATTCGATTTTGCATTTTAATCCTGAAATAGACCCGGCGAAGCTGGCGGACCTGGATGGGGCCCGCACCATTGCCGAGTCACTGGGGATTCCACTGAAAGACAGCTACGGCCTGGGCAAGGTGCAGATCGAGATCTTCGAGAAGACGGTAGAGCACCGCCTGAAGGACCCGACCTTTATCACCGAATACCCCACCGAAGTGTCGCCGCTGGCCCGTCGCATGGATGACAATCCGTTTGTGACCGAGCGTTTCGAATTCTTTGTGGGTGGCCGTGAAATCGCCAACGGTTTCTCGGAGCTCAATGACGCGGAAGATCAGGCCGAGCGTTTCCGCCAGCAGGTGGCGGAAAAGGATGCCGGTGATGACGAAGCCATGTTCTACGACGAGGATTACGTGACTGCTCTGGAACATGGCCTGCCGCCGACAGCCGGTGAGGGTATTGGTATCGACCGACTGGTAATGTTGTTTACGGATTCACCGTCCATTCGGGACGTGATCTTGTTCCCGCACATGCGTCCCCAGGGGCGCTGAGGCTTGATTGGGGCACATTTTGTGCCCCGGCTTGCGGGTAGCGAGTGGGAGAGCGACACAACACATCCCCCCGGGGGGGTAACGGGCTGAAACAACAAAGGCTGACTGTGTCCATGAGTAGTGCAATTCAATACCAAGGAAGAAAAGCGCGCCGTGCCGGCAGTGAACAACGTCGTCAGGCGATTCTTGAGGCCGCGCTGAACATTATTGTCAAAGATGGCATTCGCGCAGTGCGCCACCGGGCGGTCGCCCGTGAGGCGGATGTGCCCCTGTCGGCAACCACTTACTACTTCAAAGATATCTCCGACCTGATTGCCGATACCTTTACCCTGTTTGCCGAGCGGGCATTAAAGGAAGTGATTGAACCGTTCAAGCAGCAGGCCTTTGCGCTGTTATCCCAATTTTCCCGTGACAGTCTTGCCGATGCCGATGAGCGCCAGCGTCTGATCGACATGATGGGCAAGATGATGGCGGCCTTCATTGTGGACGAGCTGAACACGCGGCGTGGCCATCTGGTGGCCGAGCAGGCGTTCATGCAGGAAGCCATCATGGACAGCCGCCTGCGTGAGCTGGCGGACCTGTACCTGCAGCAGCAGCTGGAAAGCCTGATCATCGCCACGGAACTGTTCGGCAGTGAGCACCCCCGCCTGGATGCGGAGTTGATTCTCATGGCCATGATCTCCATCGAGCAGCGCCTGCTGGTGCACCCGGAGAAGATCGAACAGAGCTTCGTTGAGGTGCGCATGTGTAACTTGCTGGACAAGTTGTTGCCCCATGGCTGAGAGCAGTGCCCAGAACGTGCAGCTGGAGCCCGGCTGGAAGCAGCATCTGGCCGGAGAGTTCGAACAGGATTACATGGCCCGGCTGCGGGCTTTCCTGGCGAGCGAAAAGCGGGCCGGAAAAACCGTGTTCCCGCCCGGCCCGGATATCTTCAACGCCTTCAACCTGACCCCCTTCGACAAGGTGAAGGTGGTGATCCTGGGACAGGATCCTTACCACGGCCCGAACCAGGCTCATGGCCTGTGTTTTTCCGTCCAGCGTGGGGTCAAAACCCCGCCGTCGCTGGTCAATATCTACAAGGAAATCCATCGGGATCTGGGAATCGAGATACCGTCCCATGGCAATCTGACCCATTGGGCAGAGCAGGGCGTGCTGCTGCTCAATGCGGTGCTTACTGTGGAAGCCGGCCAGGCTGCCTCCCACCAGAAGCAGGGTTGGGAGCAGTTTACCGACCAGGCCATTGAACATCTGAATCGTGAGCGTGAAGGATTGGTGTTTCTGCTCTGGGGCAGTCATGCCCAGAAGAAGGGCAAACTGATCGACCGCAATAAACACTGCGTGCTCACGGCCCCGCACCCGTCGCCGCTATCCGCCCACCGGGGCTTCCTCGGCTGCGGCCATTTTTCCCGTGCCAATCAGTACTTGTTGCAGCAGGGCAAGACGGCCATCGACTGGACGATCAGTTAATAGTGAACAGTTAACAGTGAATAGCTCGCGAGAGATTCTGTTGTTTCTCAGCCCAAGAGGCCGCGCCCAGAATGTTGGCGCGGCCTCTTGGCTGTGAACATCAGCGACGCTAGCCCGCGCGCTGTTAACTGTTCACTATTAACTATTCACTGCTTTATGGAGTTTTCGTGTCTGACTGCGTGTTGTTTTCCGAAATCGAAACCCGCTGCGGCCGAGTGATCGCCCGCGCTACCCTGAATGCCCCCAAGGCACTCAATGCCCTGAGCCTGGAAATGATCCAGGCCCTGAGCCAGCAGATGGATCAGTGGGAGAAGCGTGATGATGTGGTAGCGATCTGGCTGGATGGGGCCGGAGGCAAGGCCTTCTGTGCCGGCGGCGACATCGTGCAGATGCACAAGTCCATGGTGAAACATGCGGGGCAGGGCAGAAACCCCTTCACGGAGCAGTACTTCGCCGAGGAATACGCCCTGGATTACCGTATCCACACCAGCCGGATTCCGGTGGTGGTATTCGGCGACGGCATCGTCATGGGGGGCGGCATGGGTCTGCTGCAGGGCGCGGATTTCCGTCTGGTGACATCGCGCTCGCGCATGGCCATGCCGGAAATCACCATCGGTCTGTTCCCGGATGTGGGCGGCAGCTGGTTCCTGAACCGGCTGCCGGGCCGGGCCGGGTTGTTCCTGGGCTTGACCGGCGTGCACATCAACGGTCGTGAAGCGGTGGAAATCGGCATGGCCGACCGCATGGTGGATGGCGATGCAGAGTCCCTGCTGGCGGCGTTGGCAGAGCAGGCGTTTGCCGATGATGTCACCGACAACCGGGCCGTGCTGTATCGTCTGTTCAAGCAGCAGGCCGCTGACATGAGTGAGCTGAATCATCCACTGATTGATCACCTGCCGCAGATCAATCGCCTGTGCGATGGCGAGACCTTGCCAGTGGTGGTGGAGCAGTTGCTCGCCGCGAAGGATCGCGACAGCTGGCTGGACAAGGCGCTGGGTAACCTGGAGCGGGGTTGCCCGCAAACCGCACACCTGGTCTGGGAGCAGCTGGCCCGGTCCACCTATCTGTCCCTGGCCGATATTTTCCGCATGGAATGGTGTCTGGCAGTGCAGTGTTCCCTGCACGGCGACTTCCGCGAAGGGGTACGCGCCCTGTTGATCGACAAGGATGGCAAACCGGCCTTCCGCCACCGCAGCGTCAACGATGTACCCCGGTCGTATATTGATGGCTTCTTCCGGTGCCCGGCGCCGAAGCACCCGCTGGCAGAGCTGGGTTGATCAGTTAACAGTTAATAGTGAGCAGTTAACAGCGCGCGAAACGGGGTTTCCGGTTTTGCCCCGCAAGAGGCCGCGTCCAATGTTTGGGCACGGCTTTTTGCGTAAGGGGCGACGCTCCTACGGAGAAGGCGGAAACCGCTGATACAGGTTTTCATAGGGTGCCCGATTTCCTGCTTAACAACGTAAAAGGCCGCGCCCAATGCCTGGGCGCGGCCTCTTACGTTTGAAAAAGCCGCAACGATGCGAGCCCGCGTCGCTGTTAACTGTTAACTGAATTCTCACTCTTTCCACGGCAATGAGTAGGGCAGTGCTCCCAACTGGCTGTCCAGGGCCTGTTCATCCCGGAACAGCACGCCATCCGTATCCCGACGCAGAACCACCAGCGCAGCACGGCCCTGTGGGGTGCGGGCGGCGCTGACCACTTCGCCGGCGGCTTTGCCGTTGCTGTCGCGCAGGGTTTCGCCCGGTAACAGGTCCACGTCCGCGGTGTAGTCGATCCGCTGCATACGCTGTTTGAGCTTGCCCTTGAAGTGCATGCGGGCCACGACTTCCTGGCCGGTGTAGCAGCCCTTCTTGAAGTTCACCCCGGCGGTGACGTCGTAATTGAGCACCTGGGGCAGAAACAGATCTTCCGCGCCCGGGTAAACCATGCCCTCACCGGCGTCGATGTCGGCCAGCTGCCAGCCATTGGCGCGGGTTAGCGCCCGGTCGCTGGCCAGGGTCTGCCAGACCGGCTCGGCCCTGTCCTGCGGCACGATCAGCAGGGCGTGGTCGGTGAAGGGGTAACGCAGCCAAAGGCCCTGATCGGTCTCGGCGCTGTTGCCGTGATCAGGGGCCGAGGCGGGGAGATGACCGGCCAGACCCAACACCACGAGATTCGGGTCCACGGTGAATTCCACCTTGGCGCGAAGCCGGTATTTCATCAGTGCCTTGATTACCGCCTCGCTCAGGCCGGCAGGACAGAGCAGCAGATAGTCGTCGCCGTCACGGACAATGCGTACGCTGACCAGGCCGCGTCCTTTCAGAGTCAGGTGCATGCCGGTGCGATGGCACTGTTGGTCCACTTCACGCAGGTCGCAGGACACCTGGCCCTGCAAATAGTGGCCCGCTTCCTCGCCGTGGGCGCGGATGACGGCAAGGTGGTCGCAATGGCTCAGATAGGGGGCTTGGGCGCTGTCGGCCAGGTCTTGGGTGGCGATAAAATCGGACCAGCTCATGGGGCTCCTGTGAAACGGACTGTCGCGAAGGGGCGAATAATGGTGCATATAGTCGCAATGTTGAAGATCGTAGGAGCCTTGCCAGCAAGGCCCCAACAACCCGTTAACAGCACACCATTCGAAATGAGGCTCGCACTTCACCACATCGGGAATGAGAAATCATCGGACATGATAGATAATGCAGGCTCAGTCTGGAAGATACGGCAAGTAATGCATGAGTGAAGACCTGAAACGCAAGTATCGTTGGCAGTGCCGCCGCGGCGCCTCCGAAGTGGAGGTGGTGCTGTACGGTTACCTGGATGATCATTTCGATAACGACTCGGCGGAGCATCAGGCCTGGTTCGCCAAGCTGCTCGCCTGCGAAGATGCCGACATGTTCGAGTGGTTTACCTATCGCAGTGAGCCGCAAGACCCGGCGCTGCGCGAGTATGTACGCCATGTCCTTGCCCTGGTCTCCGCGAAAAAAGCTTGAGCTGAGCCCCTCCCGCTATCCCGCCCGGCTGAAGTGGCTGGCGGTGATTGGGGTGGTGCCGGCAATCCTGCTGACGCAAATGCCCTGGTGGGCGCTGGTGCTGCTATTGCTGGCGTTACCGCTGCTTATGAGAGGCTGGCAGCCGCCGCAGCTGTCCCAGATGGAACTCCAC
>NZ_LWEJ01000169.1:0-12978 GCF_001635525.1 Alcanivorax sp. HI0007 | reverse complement strand
CTTCTCGTACCCGGACAGCGGAGAATTAGCAACCCCCATGTCTTCATGAGTATGCTGGTGATCATCCTTGTTCAGCGGAAATTCATCAGGATTGCTTGAGTGTAGATATCCATGCAGCTGCATCAACAGCAACAGCAACCCCAACACCATCAGCAGCCCATTGGTCGCTTGACTGAAGCGTTTGAACGATGCCATGCGGCGCCAACCAGACAATAAAAACAACATGATGGCCAGCGCAGCAATCTGCCCCAACTCTACGCCAACATTGAAAGCCAGGATGCGAAAAACCAAACCATCTTCTGCCAGAGGTAATTGCTGCAATCGCGTCGACAGTCCAAACCCGTGAATAAGACCGAAAGCGAAAACCATCCACATTAAGTTTGGTGACTTCATCTTCAGATAAGTCTTGAAACCGCCAAGGTTATCAAACGCCTTATAGCAGACAGTCAGAGCGATAACCGCATCCACTAAGTAGTAATTCGCCTGAATACTATAGAGGGTGGCAAACACCAGAGTAATCGAGTGGCCAATGGAAAACGCGGTTATAAAACGAACAATGTCACTGAAGCGGGTCAGAAAGAACACCACGCCGAACAGAAACAGTAAATGGTCATAGCCTGTGACCATGTGCATCGCTCCAAGCTCAATGTACTCCATGAAACCGGCATTGAGCGCCCTCGCCTTATCCTCTGCTGACATGCCATGCCCCATGGCGATGCTGCTTGCCAAAATGGATAGAAGACCAATCCAGTATTTCAATTTCACAACCTAAACTCCCTTGTTGTTGATTTGCTGCGCTGCCTTCCCATTGACCAGCCGGTACAGGGCTGGCAGGACAAATAGCGTTAGCAAGGTAGAAGAAATAATGCCGCCAATAACGACAGTCGCCAGTGGTCGCTGAACCTCAGACCCGATACCCGTATTCAGCGCCATCGGCACAAAACCCAATGATGCCACCAGTGCGGTGGTTATAATTGGCCGTAACCTGGTCACCGCGCCTTCAATAATCGCGTCATCCAGCGTTACACCTTCATGCATCAACTCACGGATAAACGACACCATTACCAACCCATTGAGGATGGCAATACCCGAGAGCGCGATGAAACCCACAGCTGCAGAAATGGAAAAGGGGATATCTCTGAGAAACAGCAAGCGGTCGGCTAAATCTGTCCTTTTGGCTGCACTTCTCGGCATGCTGGTCGATCATCCGTTCAATTTGCTGTCTAGTCAGGCGCTCTGCCCGCATCACAATGGCTGGGAAAAAACTGGTGGCAGGCGGCCGATTTGAAAATTGACCCGGTAAAAAACCATCCAACCGACCGCTGGGACTTGACGATCTATAATAAATGAATCTGGATATTAGTCGCTAATCAAAGGAAAAACTCCAATGAATAGAGCTTATCCAGCACTCACGGACAACCGTTTCATGGTCTTGGTAAATGTCTTGGCGCTGAACGTAGCCCCCGAATGCGTAGAGGACTTTACAGGCAATTGCTGTGCCGCTAGACTTCGCTTCCTTTTTGTTTGGGCATAACTGGCGTGGTTAGACGCAGATTCATAATGGCAATGATGCTCCTGATGGCTTTGCAGTCGGTGGTGTCTGTTGCTGATATGGGTCAGTTTTATAGTCCGGGAGTGGTTCACCACGATGCTGAACTTTTAACTGACCCCTCGGATATTGAGCCAGCCGACACGACCGGCAATCAGTCTCCCGCCGCGCCGGACGATTCCGGCCATTCATTCGTGCAATGTGATCTGTGCCATGGGCACTGCCATATGCTATCGATGGGTTACCTGCCGGACGCTTTGGGCAATATGCCGGACAAAAGCCTGACGGGCTACCAGGCCAGTTTTTCCTCTGTCGATCAATCCTCTCCTTTCCGCCCTCCTATCGTTTGATCCTGCGAGCAGCACCTTCCCCAGCTTGGGGAACTACTGTCATTTAGACTTTCGTAGGAGTAGTTTCATGCTTTTTGGAATGCCCATAAAAAATGGGCGGCGGGTAATACCGAGTCAATTTTTTAACACCTTGCTGTGTCTTCTCGTGCTAACCCTGACGGGCACTGTTGCGTACGCCGAGCAGGCACCTCTCACACTTGCCAATGCCCTCTCGCGGACCGTGGCGCAGAACCCCACCCTGCAGGTTTTCGATTTTCGCCTTCAGGGCCTTGAAGGCCGTCGTTTCACGGCGGATCAAAATCCTGCCCTGGAAGCCGGCCTGGAGGTGGAAAACGTCCTCGGCAGCGGCAACCGGCAGGGGAGCGACGCGGCAGAGTACACCCTGTCCTTGTCATCGGTTCTCGAACTTGGCGGCAAGCGTGAGGCCCGCGTCAGCGTCGTCGACTCGCGATACGCTCTGGTCGAGGCCGAGCGCCAGGCCGAAACCCTGGATGTGCTGGGACAGGTGGCCCAGCGTTTTGTCGCCACCTTGGCCCTGCAGGAAAAACTTGAACTGGCCGCTGACGCTGTGGCGCTGACCGAGGCCACCCACGAGATCGTCACCCGTCGCGCCGACCGGGGCGCGGCGCCCCAGGCCGAAGTCATGCGCGCCAGGGCCGCGCTCACCCGGAGTCGTATCGAGCAGTCCCGCGTGTTAAGCGAATACGAGAGCCGGAAAATAGCTCTGGCTTCGCTCTGGGGTGATACCCGTCCGGACTTTCAGAGTCTGGAGGGCGACCTGTTCCAGTTCGGGTCCTCCGACAGTTTCGAGATCCTGTACCAGCGGGTCAGTGAGAGCCCGGCCATTCAAATCTATGCCAGCGAGCGGCGCGTCCGTGAGGCGGAAGTCCAATTGGCACGGAGCCAGTCCGAGAGCGATATCCGCTGGCAGGTGGGTGTCCGGCAGTTCGAGGAGACGGATGACTCGGCGCTGGTCGGCGGGTTTTCCGTACCGCTGTTTTCCGGACGGCGCAATCGCGGCGAAGTGCAAGCCGCTCTGGCGGCGCGGGATGAAGTCCGGTACCGCCGGGAGGACACCCTGCTTCGCCTCCACTCGCGCCTGTTCGAGGCTTACCGACAGCGGCAGCAAAACATCGAGGCGGTTGAGCAGATTCGCGGCCAAGTGCTTCCCGATCTGAGTGATGCCCTCAGCCAGACCCGCGAGGCCTACGAGAAAGGTCGCTACAGCTATGTGGAGTGGACCGCCGCGCAGCGGGAATTGCTCTCCGCCCGGCAGGCGCTGGTCGACGCCGCCACCACGGCGCTGCTCAACCAGTCGCTGATCGAACAACTGACGGCGCAGCCTCTGGCTGGCCGCTGAACAAGGATTACTACCATGAAAGTCGTTAACTATTTACTCATACTTGCCAGCGTTTATGTGCTGACGGCCGGACCGACTCATGCCGCGGAAGATGATCACAGTGATGATTCGCATGCGCACGGTGACGTCAACGAAGAGCGCGGCGAGCACGAGGAGTCGGAGAGCACTCACGCGGAAATCTCCGCCGAGATGGCGGAGCAAGCCGGTATCCGAAGCAAGGCCGCAGGTGCCGGCATCCTGGAGCGCACCATCAGCAGTTATGGCCGCCTTGTTCCCAATCCCGACGGGATTGCCCTGATCAGGGCACGCTTCCCGGGTCAGGTTACGAAAATCAATGCCAGTCTCGGTGACGCGGTCAAGGCTGGCGAGCCACTGGCCAGCATCGAATCCAACGACAGCCTCCAACCCTACACCTTGCGTGCGCCTTTCGCCGGTACCGTTATCCAGCGCAATATCAACGTCGGCGAGCTGGCCGGGGAGCAGGCGCTGTTCACCATCGCCAAGCTCGACCCGCTATGGGTGGAATTGAAAATCTTCCCGGGGCAGCGCCGCGAAATCGCACCAGGACAGCTGGTGCGAATTGACACCGGAGATGCCCAGCACGAGTCCAGGATCAGTCATATCGTGCCGCAGAACAGCGGCTCGCCCTACGTCATTGCCCGGGCAGAAATTGCCAACGCAGAGGAGCTGCTTTCACCGGGCCGGCTGGTTTCGGCGAGCATCGTGGTAGAGCGTATCGAAGTGCCGCTGGTGATAGAAAATCGGGCCCTGCAGTTGCTCGACGAATCCCAGGTCGTGTTTGTGCAAGAAGGCAATAGCTTTGAGCCCCGGCCTGTCGAGTTGGGCCGCACGGATGGCCAGTTCACCGAAATACTTTCTGGCCTGAAGCCCGGCGAACGCTACGTGGTGGAGAACAGCTATCTCATCAAGGCGGATATCGAAAAATCCAGCGTGTCAGACGACGATTAACAGGAGGCCACTATGATCGACGCTATCGTGCGCCTCTCTGTAGAACGGCGCTATCTCATGCTTTCGCTGATTCTGGTGCTGATCGGTGTCGGTGTCTGGAGTTTCCAGCGCCTGCCCATCGACGCGGTACCTGATATCACCAATGTCCAGGTGCAGATCAACACCGAGGCACCCGGTTATTCACCCCTGGAGACAGAGCAGCGCATCACGTTCCCGGTGGAGACGGCGCTGTACGGCCTGCCCAGCCTGTCCTACACCCGATCCCTGTCCCGTTACGGCCTGTCCCAGGTGACCGTGGTGTTCGAAGAAGGCACGGACATCTATTTCGCCCGCAACTTGATCAACGAGCGCCTTGGCGCCATCAAAAGCGTCCTTCCGCCTGGGCTGGAGCCGGAGATGGGCCCCATCGCCACCGGGTTGGGCGAGATTTTCATGTACACCGTGGATGCGGCGCCCGGCGCCACCCGGGAAAATGGTGAGCCCTGGGATGCCACTGCCCTGCGGGAAGTGCAGGACTGGATCATCAAACCTCAACTGGCCCAGGTGCCCGGGGTGATCGAAATCAATTCCATCGGCGGCTACGACAAGCAGTATCACGTCACGCCCTCCCCGAAAAAATTGTTGGAGCTCGGCGTCAGCCTCGAGGACTTGGTGGCGGCACTGAGGGCCAACAACGCCAACCGTGGCGCTGGCTATATCGAACGCAATGGCCAGCAGCTGCTGGTGCGCTCCCCCGGCCAACTGAAGACCATCGGCGACATCGAACAAGTAGTGATCGCCAACCGCGATGGCGTGCCCCTCCGGGTGAAGGATGTCGCGGAAGTGGCCATTGGCAAGGAGCTGCGCACCGGGGCTGCCACCCGCGACGGCGTGGAAACGGTGATCGGCACCGCCATGATGTTGATGGGAGAAAATTCCCGTAGTGTCGCCCGGGCCGTTAGCGAGCGGCTGGAGGATATCCGGCCATCCCTGCCCGAGGGCATTCGCGTGGAAGCCGTCTATGACCGCACCACTCTGGTGGACAAGGCCATCGCCACGGTGGAGAAGAATCTGCTTGAGGGTGCGCTGCTGGTGATCGTGGTGCTGTTCCTGCTGCTGGGCAACCTGCGGGCCGCCCTTATTACCGCGGCGGTGATCCCCCTGTCGATGCTCGCCACCATCACTGGCATGGTGAGGACCGGCGTTTCCGCCAACCTGATGAGCCTGGGGGCACTCGACTTCGGGCTGATTGTCGATGGCGCGGTGATTATCGTGGAGAACTGCATCCGGCGCCTGGCCGGGTCTCAGCAGGCTACGGGTGCGCGCCTGCCGCTCAAGGAACGGCTGCAGGTCGTCTATGAAGCCACGACCGAGGTGATACGTCCGAGCCTGTTCGGGGTGGCGATCATTACCGTAGTTTACATCCCCATCTTCTCCCTCACAGGGGTAGAGGGCAAGATGTTCCATCCCATGGCCGCCACCGTGGTCATGGCCCTGGTGTCAGCCATGGTGTTTTCGCTCACCATCGTCCCCGCCGCCGTTGCGGTGTTCCTCACAGGCAGGATCCGCGAAAAGGAAAGTGCCGCCATCAGTGCGGCCAAAGGGATCTATCGCCCGGCGCTGGAGCTGGCCCTGAAATTCCGCTGGCCGGTACTGGGGGGCGCCGGCGCCCTACTGGCGGTCTGTATCTGGCTAGCAACCACCCTGGGGTCGGAATTCATCCCCCAGCTCAGCGAGGGTGATATGACTGTGCAAGCCCTGCGCATTCCCGGCACAGGTCTGGAGCAATCCATTGCGATGCAGAAACCTTTGGAGCGGCGCATCAAGGCCTTCCCCGAGGTAGACAAGGTATTCTCGCGAATCGGGACACCGGAGGTGGCCACCGACCCCATGCCACCGAATATCGCGGACAGTTTCGTGATTCTCAAGCCGCGCGAGCAATGGCCGAACCCGGACAAACCGCGAGATGAGCTGATTGCCGAGATTCAGGCGGCGGTCGGGCAATTGCCCGGGAACAACTACGAGTTCACCCAACCCATCGAGATGCGCTTCAACGAACTGATCTCCGGTGTGCGGGCGGACCTGGGCATCAAGGTATTCGGGGACGACCTAGACCAGATGCTCAATGCCGCCAATGTGGTGCTCGAAGTCGTGGAGTCAGTGGAAGGGGCCACCGATGCCCGGGTGGAGCAAATCACCGGGCTGCCCATGCTGTCGGTGCACCCCAAACGCATGGCGCTATCCCGCTACGGCCTGACCGTGGATGATCTTCAGGATCTGGTGGCAGCGGGTGTAGGTGGCGAAAACGCCGGCCTGATCTACGAAGGGGATCGCCGCTTCCAACTGGTGGTGCGCCTGCCCGAGGTCATCCGCCGGGATGTGGACAGCCTGGCGGATCTGCCGGTGCCCCTGCCGGGAGGCGGCTATGTGCCACTGTCAGAAGTGGCGGCGCTGGAGTTGGCTCCGGCCCCCAACCAGATCAGCCGGGAGAACGGCAAGCGACGGGTGGTGGTCACCGCCAATGTCCGGGATCGCGATCTGGGCGGCTTTGTGGAGGAGATCAAAGGAAGAGTTCGACAGGAAGTGGATCTGCCCGCCGGGTACTGGCTGGATTACGGCGGTACCTTCGAGCAACTGGAATCCGCCAGCCAGCGCCTTGCCATTGTCGTGCCCGTGACCCTGGCGATCATCATTGCCCTGCTGGTGATGGCATTCAGATCGCTGAAAGATGCGCTGATCATCTTCAGCGGCGTCCCCCTGGCCCTGACCGGTGGCGTGCTGCTACTGTGGCTGCGGGACATGCCGCTGTCGATCTCCGCCGGTGTGGGCTTTATAGCCCTGTCGGGGGTGGCGGTACTCAATGGTCTGGTGATGGTGGCGTTTATTCGGGATCTTTGGCACAACCAGGGTGATCTGGTTTCCGCCGTGGTGGAAGGTGCTCTTATTCGTTTGCGTCCGGTCCTGATGACCGCACTGGTCGCCAGTCTTGGCTTCGTGCCCATGGCCCTCAATACGGGTACCGGCGCTGAGGTTCAAAGGCCGCTGGCCACAGTGGTGATAGGCGGGATTATCTCATCGACGCTACTGACGCTGTTTGTACTGCCAATTCTGTACACATTGCTGCACCGCCAGGATGAAAAGGTGTAATTGCATCCGGGTAGCCCGCTCTTGGCCGCCATTTGGCCGGGAGCGGGTCGTTTTCGAGAAACAAGTTCGGCATTGATTGCCGGCCAGGAAATGCAGCCTTACCGACTGGCAAGCACGGTCAAACCGAGCGCATTTTTAAGGCTTTTTTCCGCTAAGGTTTCAGGAAGATCCATCCAACTCGGCATTGGGATTTTCTTTTCGCAGTAAGCCTACGAAAACGAGAAGCAATGCACCGAGGACAATTGCAATATCGGCAAGGTTGAAGGCTGGCCAGTGCCAGTCTCGCCAATAGAAATCGAAGGCATCTACAACATAGCCGCGAAAGATCCGGTCAATCAGATTGCCCATGGCGCCACCGAGGATAAGACTGTAAGCGATGGCGTCTCCATTATGACCTTTTTCACGAATCAGCTTGATCAGCACGACCGAGACCACTACCGCGATTCCGATAAAAAAATAGCGCTGCCAGCCCCCAGCATTTGCGAACAGACTGAATGCGGCACCGGTGTTCCATACGTGCACCCAGTTAAAGAACGGGGTCACCGCGATCGACTCGCCATAAGCCATTGTTTGTTGAACCAGCCATTTTACAGTTTGGTCCGATGCTGCTATCAGGCCGGATATGGAAAACAGGACATACGGCGAGAGATTGTTGCCAATAAAGGGCATGCTTTAACCCTTGAGCGCCAGAATGCGCCTGGCACCGTTAAGCACGACGAGCCCCGCGATGCTACCGATAACCAGATCCGGATAATTGGAGCCGGTCCACGCGACCAGAACGCCGGCGGTAATGACCCCCAGGTTGATCACCACGTCGTTGGCCGAGAATATCCAGCTTGCCTTCATGTGCGCTCCGCCCTCCCGGTGTTTGGCTATCAGCAGCAGACAACTGGTATTGGCAATCAACGCGACGAATGCGATAGCCATCATCACCAGCGATTCAGGCTCACTACCGAATACAAAGCGTCTCACCACCTCTATGAGTACGCCAACAGCCAAGATCAGTTGCAGGACACCCGCAAGATGGGCAGCACGTAGCTGCATTTTCACGCTGTGACCAACCGCATAAAGGGCAAGCCCGTACACGGCCGCATCGGCAAAATTATCCAGGGACTCTCCAATCAGGCCGGTGGACTGGGCGATCAGACCGGCAGTCATTTCCACCACGAACAGAAGTGCATTGATGCCGAGCAACCAGCGCAGGGTCCCGGATTCTTGCTTAGCAGAAGCTGCCGAAAACTCGGCGGCCTTGATGGTCTCCGGATTTGCAGCGACGGTTTCCTGAAGCGAGGCGCCTAGCCCCAAGGTCTTCAGTTTCGAGGTGACGGGCTCGACCTCGCCGTCATGCACGACCTTCAGCCGGCGGTTCGACAAGTCGAAGGACAGCGCCCGAATCTCCTCAAAGCCGTTCAGGGCTAGGCGAATCATTCGTTCTTCTGATGGACAGTCCATCTTCGGCACGGCATAAACACTGACCCATCTACCTGGCGCCTCGGAGGAGGCCTGTATATCGGTATCCGCTGCGGACGTTGCATCACCGCCACAGGCGCCACCACAGGATTTGCTCATGATACGACTCCACTTGAACAATGTTGTGGTACCATTTAAAACTATAAAGCTACTATAAGGTCAATAGAGTAAAGAATCCGTTGGGGAGGAGGCTGATGCGCATTGGTCAGTTGGCGCAGTTGGTAGGGGTCGAAACACAGACGATCCGCTTCTATGAACAGCAGGGCTTGTTGCCGCCGCCTGATCGGCAGGACAACGGTTACCGTGTCTATACCGAGAAGCATGGTGAGGGGCTGGCCTTCATCCGTCGCTGCAGAATCCTGGGCCTGTCACTGGCTGAGATTCACGAACTACAGAGCTATCAGGACGACCCTCATCAGCCTTGTACCGCCGTCAACGCCTTGCTCGATGATCACATCTCTCATGTGCGGTCGCAGATAACCGCTCTGCAAGCGCTTGAGAAACAACTCGTTTCACTGAGAGCGAGTTGCAACGATGACCGGGAAGTTGAGGCGTGTGGGGTTCTTGCTGGAATTAGCGAAGGAAACATGCACCAGCAGTAGGTGAAGCATCAACCAGATAATCCGATGAGATGCCGGTCTGTCTCACTCTCATGCAAAGGTAAGATCAACCATTTAATCCGCTTACCCTCTTGAACAATCGATCCAGCGTGCTCTGGATAGTATTCAAGGTACCTCCGCGCTGCTTCTCGAAATGCGCATAGACAGATTTTGCGTCTGCCGTGCGCCCCTTCCAGAAGTATTGCAAGACTTGCTTTTCTAGTTCACCCAGCTGCATGAATCCTGACCACTTAGAGATTATCAATCTGGCAATCAGACTGACACACATAAAACCGATCGTCAATCGGCTTTTGTATGGCTAGCCCCCCCCTCCCAGCATCACACGGAAAAATTTTGTCTTTAACACCTGTAACCCCCGCCGATTATTAGTGTCAGATCAGTGCTGATCTGACACTAAGCAGGGTGCCAAGACCAAAAGATTGCGATCCTTATGTGCTCTATTTACTTATTCACAATCGCAACCACCCAAGCTTTAAGCTTGGTTAACCCGGATTCCTGTTGCGTCGTTGCATCAGCAGATAGGCTGCGGGCAGCACGAAAAGTGATAACAAAGGTGCTGTTACCATCCCTCCTACCATGGGCGCAGCAATGCGGCTCATGATCTCGCTACCTGTGCCTCCCCCCCAGAAAATCGGAAGAAGACCGGCAATAATAACAGCTACAGTCATCGCCTTAGGTCGAACACGTAATACCGCGCCATCACGGATAGCACCCATCAAGGCAGCTTCATCCTTTTGGCCCTGCTCCTGCCTCTCCTGCCACGCCTGCTTTAGGTACAGCAACATGATCACGCCAAACTCAGCAGCGACACCCGCCAGGGCGATGAAGCCGACACCAGTAGCCACCGACAAGTTGTAGTCCAGCAGATACAAGAACCAGATACCGCCGGTCACCGCAAACGGTAACGTAGCCATAATCAGCAAGGCTTCACCGATACGGTGAAAGGTCAGGAATAACAGTACGAAAATAATCAGTAAGGTCGCCGGCACCACCACTTTCAGTCTCGCATTGGCCCGCTCCAGGAACTCAAACTGACCGGCAAAGGACAAGCTGACCCCCTCTGGCAGCCTGACTCCATCATTCATTGAGGCACGTAGATCATCCACTACCGAGGCTAGGTCACGCCCCCGAACATCGATATACACCCACCCAGACAGTCGGCCATTCTCACTTTTTAACATCGGTGGCCCATCGGTAATCTTGATATCCGCCACGGTTCCGAGGGTAATTTGTTTTCCTTCGGGAGTGACTATGGGCAAATCGCGTAAGCGATGCACCGTGTCGCGCCACTCGCGAGGATATCGAAGGCTGATCGGGTAACGCTCCAGCCCTTCCACTGTCTCACCGATGTTTTCACCACCAATCAAACCACTGACAACCGACTGAATATCCGCGATGTTGAGGCCATACTGAGCCGCAATGCCACGCCGAATATCGATATCCACATAACGACCACCAGTCAACCGTTCAGCCAATGCTGAGGAAACACCGGGTACTTGTTTGGCTACCTGTTCGATTTGACGACTCACCTGGTCAATGATCTCTAGGTCATTACCCGCTACTTTGATGCCAATTGGGCTCTTGATGCCAGTGGCAAGCATGTCGATACGATTGCGTATCGGAGGAATCCAGATATTTGCCAGTCCAGGCACGCGTACAATACGGTCCAGCTCCTCGACAAGCTTCTCCGTTGTCATGCCTTCACGCCATTGGTCCTTGGGTTTGAAACGGATGGTGGTTTCAAACATCGTCAATGGTGCAGGGTCAGTCGCTGTCCGCGCACGCCCCGCCTTGCCGAACACCTGCTCCACCTCAGGCACCGTTTTGATCAACCTATCGGTCTGCTGTAGAAGCTCGGTAGCTTTTTGTGCTGACAAGCCTGGTAAGGCACTTGGCATATACAGCAAATCGCCCTCATCCAGCGGTGGCAAAAATTCACCACCAAGCTGACTTAGCGGCCAAAAGGCGGTAACAAAAACTAAACCGGCAACCAGCAAGGTGGTTTTCGGCCACGCCAAGACTCGCTCTAGTACGGGTTGATAACAACTAATCAAAAAGCGACTGATTGGATTACTTTCCTCGGAAGGTATCTTTCCCCGAATCCAGTACCCCATTAACAGTGGAACCAATGTCACCGATAGGCCGGCTGCCGCCGCCATAGCCCAGGTTTTGGTAAATGCCAGTGGGCCAAATAGCCGCCCTTCCTGTGCTTCCAAGGTAAAGACAGGAATAAACGACAAGGTAATAATTAGCAACGAGAAGAACAGCGCTGGCCCCACTTCGACAGCTGCTTGCTCTATGACTCGCCAATGCGCATTACCAGTCAGAGATTGCCCTGGGTTATCCCGATGCCAAATCTCAATTTTCTTGTGAGCGTTCTCGATTAACACCACTGCTGCATCCACCATAGCGCCGATAGCGATAGCAATGCCGCCAAGCGACATGATATTGGCATTGATGCCCTGGTAACGCATCACAATAAAGGCAGCAAGGATTCCCAGCGGTAGGGAAATGATGGCCACCAGTGACGAACGCAAATGGCCAAGAAACAATACGCACACCAGTGCAACTACAATGAACTCTTCAATCAATTTGTAACTGAGGTTTGTTACCGCTCGATCAATCAGCTCACTTCGATCATAGGTGGTGACGATCTCAACCCCTTCCGGCAAGCTTTCCCGCAGTGTCTCAAGTCGCTCATGCACGGCAGATAGCACGGCGCGGGCGTTCTTGCCTGAACGCAGAATGACGACCCCGCCGACGACTTCCCCTTCACCGTCCAGCTCGGCAATACCACGCCGCATCTCCGGACCAAGGCGAATCTGCGCCACATCTCCAAGCTGTACTGGCACTCCATCAACCAGTTTTAGTGGGATTTTTCGGAAATCCTCGAGTGACTGAAGGTAGCCACTGGAGCGCACCATGAACTCCGCTTCGCCCAGCGTCAGCACTGCTCCCCCGGTTTCCTGGTTAGCTTGTTCTATCGCCTTGCGTACTTGTTGATGACTGATCCCATGGCTGGCGAGTTTGACCGGGTCAGGGACTACCTGATACTCACGTACCATGCCGCCTATGGTTGCCACTTCTGCAACGTCAGGCAGAGTCTGCAGCTCGTATTTTAGAAACCAGTCCTGTATCGAGGTTAGCTGCGATAGATCATGCTGGCCGGTGCGATCGATCAATGCGTACTGATAAATCCAGCCGACACCGGTAGCGTCTGGCCCAAGTGATGGTCGTGCTGTACGCGGCAATTCAGACTGGACCTGACTAAGGTATTCCAACACCCGTGAGCGTGCCCAATACAAGTCGGTACCATCTTCAAACAACACGTAAACATAACTATCACCGAAGAACGAGTAACCACGTACTGTGCGCGCACCTGGCACGGCCAGCATGGTGGTGGCAAGTGGATAGGTAACCTGTTTTTCCACCAGCTGCGGTGCCTGACCTGGGTAACTGGTGCGGATAATCACCTGTACATCGGACAGATCCGGTAAAGCATCTACGGGGGTATTGTTGATAGACCAGATTCCC
>NZ_LWEJ01000168.1:0-17881 GCF_001635525.1 Alcanivorax sp. HI0007 | reverse complement strand
CTATCCAATCGAGCTTGTAGCTTGTAGCTTGTAGCTTGTAGCTTGTAGCTTGTAGCTTGTAGCTTGTAGCTTGTAGCTTGTAGCTTGTAGCTTGTAGCTTGTAGCTTGTAGCTTGTAGCTTGTAGCTTGTAGCTTGTAGCTTGTAGCTTGTAGCTTGTAGCTTGTAGCTTGTAGCTACCGAATCACGCTATCCCTCAATAACGCCCGCCAGTCAGACTCCGCTTCACCGGCGGACAGCGTCCACAACCAGTCACCGTTCTCATCCAGCGCCTCCAGCGCCGTGATCACCTGCCCATCACCGGGCTTGCGCAACCGCCACAGGCTCTGCATTTTTGCCATATCCAGCGACACCAGGGCACCGTTATGGACGAGATGACAATGGCTGTCTTGCCAGCGCGGTGACGACCAGGGTGCCGTCATGCACAGACGCACACCTTGATTGCCCACACACAGCGTGGTCGCCTCATCACGCCGCGAGGCTTCCGCCAGCACCGCCGGCAGGGTTTCCGGGCGTACCGGGCAGGCAAAGCTATCCCGCACCGAACGGTACAGAACCGACCGCTGGTTATCACAGCGCTGCAACAGGTGGGTGAAGTCCTCGTCATCGGCACTGCCGGCCCAGTCCCGCTCCAGCTGAGAGAGCGGCCCCAGTTCACCCGCCACCGCGCGGGGAAGACCGGCGGGCAAGTTCAGGGTTTGCTGATCGGGATGCAACATGGCGCAAACCAGCTCCTCGAATGCCAGACCTCCACTGTTCGGGGCCACCGCCATCTGTTGCAACGGTTGCCCCTGGCGATCAAAGAACACCAGACTGCGGGCGGGTAACGCACCGGTGGGCTCCAGAACCGCCAGCACCGAATGCCACTGGGACACCTGCAGACTTTGCCGTAACCGACAACGATCGCCCACCGATTCCAGCCACCATTCCCCTTCATGGAACGCCGGGTAATGCATGTTCTGGGAAACCCGGGAGCCACTGGTAAACGTCGTTACCACCAGTGAACCAAGTCGGTAGAGGGCCTTGAGAATGGCCAACGGTTCGTCCTGCAATCGTAAAACCCGATCACCGAGTGCGGCACCGCACTGACGAAGCAGAGGGGATGCCGCCGGCGCCGGGGACCACGCCATCACTGACATGCTGCCTCCAGATCGCCGCACCATCGATGCCTTGTCGACGGTGCTTGTTATTAGGTGTGGAAAGCTGGCGGCGGCTGGCGATCCACGTCAGGGAGAAAAGGGAGAGGCGTCTCGCAACGTACCTGAGACAACGAGACACTACCGCCCGACACGCACTGGGCGCCTCATTGCCCAAGGCATGATGCGTGCCTGATCACTTGGTAAGAATAAGCCGGTTATTGGACGTGCGGCGAAGCAGGTAACGCTCGCCGGCATGCTCGATCCAGAGTTTGCCCTGGTGGTTGAGCAGCAGACTGCTGGCAACACTGCTTTCTGCATTGATAGAAACCCGGCGGGTGGTGGCGGTGACGTTCTTCTTGAGCTGAGTCATGCTGGCCTCCTTGTCTGTACATGAGAATCATTATCATTATTGATTGGACAGCCGTCAATCCTCATTTTCGTTTTTCTGACCAGGGTCACAAACCCGGTCAGACATCCCCGCTCTATCCACGCCAAAACGCTTTTGACATGCCAAGCCCCTTGCTGTTTTCCTCGCCGGGCAGGTTTTTACGTTCCCCTATCGAAAGCCCTGCACAACCGCGCTAGACTGAAATCATGAATACCGCGATGGCACACCCCATGACCGAATCCCCCCAGGAACGTCTGGCCGCTATCCTGGATAGCCACCAGCCTTCCTCCGTTGTTACCGTCAGCCTCAACCCCATCCCCGTCGTCAGCCAATGGTGCAAGGACCACGACTGCACGCTGGTGGAAATCCAGGAGCAGGACCCCTTTGCGGCACTGGAAGAGATCGAACGGGTGGATATGGCCATCGTGGCCGACCAGCTGGAATACATGAGTCAGCGTGATGGCGAAGCCCTGATGGGCTTGCTGCGCAACCTGCACACGGACTCCATGGTGGCGGTATATCAGCCCAACCTGGCACCACAGAAATTGCGCTGGCCCAGCAACGGGTTTCTGGCACTGGGTTGCCGGGAGCAGGGACACTTCGCCCAGGAAGGTCGTGAGCTGAATATCTACAGCTACGATCTGGACAACTACAACTTTGAGCGCAAATGGAACAACCCGCGCTTCTGGGCCAACCCGGAAAACTGGGGCAAGTACTGGTGGTAAACCCACCACAGGTTATTCCGTAGGGTGCACTGAGCCTAAGGCTAACTGCACCCTACCTGCGGCCAACCCCATTACACGACCTTCCCACCGCAAGCCCGCAACGCCTATTCGCCCGCTTTCTCTGTGAACTGCGCGCCCGCTGTGGTGAAATAACGCCTTTCCCGCTGAACTTTCCAGCCTCAACTTTGCACTCGACATGATCAGCCAACGTTTTCGCGAAATTCTCTATTTCTGGTGGCGTAATCTCGGGCCCATTTTTCTGGTGACGGCCCCCTTTGCCCTGCTCACTGAAGCCAGCCAGTGGCTGTTTGGACCCAGCTTTGTGTTACCGGAAGAGGCTGGCGGGGCGCTGCAGTTCAGCGGCATCAGCCTGGCCATCGTGCTGCTCAGTCGTCCGCTGGCAGAAGGGACACTGATTGCCCAGCTGGCTGCGGCGCGCTCGGGCAAACCGGCGGGCCTGCTTCATTGTCTGGCCGCTGCCGTGCTGGTCTACCCCATGTTGCTGGCCACCTATGCCATCATGGCTGTTGGCGTCTCGCTGGGCTGGCTGGCGTTTTTCTTCCCGGCCCTGTGGGTCTACACGCGCCTGTGTTTTGCCCCGTTTCTGGTGGTTCTGAAACGCCGCAATCCCATCGATGCCCTGCGCCAATCCTTCGCCATGACACAAGACCAGCAGTGGCCTCTGCTGCTGATTCTGGTGCTGGTTTTCCTTGCCTTTGTGTTGATGAGCAGCATCCTGGCATCGCTGGTCACTGCCGTCGTCAGTCAACCCCAGGCGGCGGCGCTGCTGGTGGGCCTGCCGGTGAGTCTGATCAGCGCGCTGGTCAATGTGGCGGTGTTCCGCTACTGGGAAATGGCCCAGGACAACGTGACCCAGTAAACCCGCATCGGGTGGCGGTCCCGGTTTCAGGTTACCGTCACCCCTCCCGCACCCGCCGCAATAACTCCCGCAACCCCGACACCCGCCACTGACGTTTTGTCACCGACTTCGACCAAAGCCCCCATGGCATGCGGGCGTTTTGATGGCATACTGCCCTGAAGAATAAACCAACCGGGGATATGTCGTGCCACAACACACTATGCATCTGAGCTGGAACGCCCATGGCGAGGATCACTACCTCTGGCACCTGGCCGATGGCAACGAAGTCCGTGTGGTGGATGGCCATCATGGCCAGCAGGAATTCATGGAGCCGGAGGAGGCCTTTATCGCCGCCCTGGCCAGCTGTCACCTGCTGTCATTTCTCACCGAAGCGGCCCGCGACGGCCTGTCCGTAACCAGCTACGACGATGATCCCCAGGCGACCCTGGGCCAGAACGACCAGGCAATGATCTACGTGCGGCAGGTATTGCTGCAGCCGCTGGTCACTTTCAGTGGAGAACAACCGGACGCCGCCAAGATCCAGGCCCTCCACCAGCGCGCCCACGAGAAATGCTTTATTGCCCAGTCAGTGAAGAGTGAAGTGTTGATCGAGCCGAGAGGATGAATCAGCGACGAGCTTCCAGCTGCGACGCGGGCAAGACAGAGCGAATCGATTGAGCCCGGTTTTATGTAGGAGCTATGCTTGCATGGCGAACCGCACTTGCGCGGAAATCGCCCGTGGGGCGATCAGGAATATCAGCGCTCGACAGGTTTCAGAAGAATGACGGGCAGACATGGGGCCCGGTTCGCCATGCAAGCATAGCTCCTACAGCGGCTTCGTAGAGATGCCTATCCAACCGAGCGTAGCTCGCCCCTATTTCCGCTCGTAAACCACGAAGGAATAATCGTAGGGATTCGGTCCTTCTGCGGGAAAATCTTCCCGGCCGATCTCTTTCCATTCGGAGGTGTCGTACTCCGGAAACCAGGTATCGCCATCCACCTCGGCATGCACTTCGGTGAGAT
The DNA here is from genome assembly GCF_001635525.1 of Alcanivorax sp. HI0007. Lineage (NCBI taxonomy): Bacteria > Pseudomonadati > Pseudomonadota > Gammaproteobacteria > Oceanospirillales > Alcanivoracaceae > Alcanivorax > Alcanivorax sp. HI0007. The sequence continues at coordinate 13,749 of NZ_LWEJ01000168.1, read as the reverse complement.
AGAGCCGGTCCGCTTGCGGCAGGGCCAGGGCATAGATCTCCGCCCCGCCCATCACCACGGCTTCGTCCTGCCCTTCGATGAAGGCCACGTTCTCCGCCAGTGTCACCGCCTCGTCCAGGGTCGCCACCACCTTGGCTCCCACCGCCTGAAAATCCGCTTGGCGAGTAATCACGATATTGGTACGACCAGGGAGCGGCTTGCCCAGGGAATCCCAGGTCTTGCGACCCATGATCACTGGCTTGCCAAAGGTGACCTGCTTGAAGTACTTGAGGTCGTTGGGCAGATACCAGGGCAGCTTGTTGTTACGCCCGATGACACGGTTACTGGCCTTGGCCACCATCAGGGAAAGTCGGATGGACATGAAAAAACTCTATAGTCTGACGCCGGACGTCTGAAGTCGGACGCAAGGATTTTAGTCGTCTGACGCCGGTCCTCCGACGTCAGACTCGTCTCAAATTGCCACCGGCGCCTTGATATGGGCGTGGGGCTCATAATCGCTCAGGGTGAAATCCTCGAAGGTGAAGGCAAACAGGTCCTTCACCGCCGGATTCAGGGTCATGGTGGGCAGCGAGCGCGGCTCCCGGGACAGCTGGGTATCCGCCTGCTCCAGGTGATTGGAATACAGATGCGCATCCCCCAGGGTGTGCACGAAATCACCGGGCTGCAGATCGCACACCTGCGCCATCATCAATGTCAGCAATGCATAGGAGGCAATGTTGAACGGCACGCCCAGGAAAATATCGCCGCTGCGCTGATACAGCTGACAGCTCAACTTGCCATCCGCCACATAGAACTGGAACAGACAGTGGCACGGCGGCAGTGCCTGCTTGCCGGCAGCCGCATTGTCCTTCGGGGAGATGGACGGATCCGGCAGCACCGCCGGGTTCCAGGCACTGACCACCAGACGACGGGAATCCGGATTGCGTTTGATCTCCGCCAGCACCTCGCTGATCTGATCAATGACACGGCCATCCTGGGTTTTCCAGCTGCGCCATTGTTCGCCATACACCGGGCCCAGCTCGCCGTCGGGCGTCGCCCACTCATCCCAGATGGACACCCCGTTTTCCTTCAGATAACGGATATTGGTGTCGCCGGACAGAAACCACAGCAGCTCGTGAATGATCGAGCGCAGATGCAGCTTCTTGGTAGTGACCATGGGAAACCCTTCACCCAGATCAAACCGCATCTGATGCCCGAACACCGCATAGGTGCCGGTGCCGGTACGGTCTTCCTTGAAGGTGCCATGCTCACGCACATGGCGCAGCAGATCGAGATATTGCTTCATGAACGACTCCGGGAAGGGGTAGCGGCGCGATCATCATGACGGTAGGCCCAGACCATCATGGCGGCACCGAGAAGTATCATCGGGATGCTCAGCAGCATTCCCATGGTCAGCCAGCCGCCGGCCAGATAACCCAGGTGGGCGTCCGGCTCACGGAAGAATTCCACGAAGGTGCGGCCCAGGCCATAGCCCACACCGAACAACCCGGTCACTGCCCCGGCGGGCCTTGGCTTGGCCGAATAGAACCACAGCACGATAAACAGCAGCACCCCTTCCAGCGCAAACTCATAGAGCTGGGAAGGATGGCGCGGCAGGCGATCCGGATCCGTGGGAAACACCATGGCCCAGGGCACGTCACTGGTGCGCCCCCACAGCTCCGCATTGATGAAGTTACCCAGCCGGCCGGTGGCCAGGCCGATCGGCACCATGGGTACCATGAAATCCGCCACCTGGAAAAACCGCTTGTTGGTCTTGCGGCCGAACAGCCAGAACGCTACCAGTACGCCGATGGCGCCACCGTGGAAGCTCATGCCGCCGTCCCACAGCTTGAACAGCCAGATCGGATCATCCAGGAACTTGCCGAAGTTATAGAACAGCACATAGCCCAGACGGCCACCCAGGATCACCCCCATGGCGCCGTAGAAGACCAGGTCTCCCACCTGGTCCTTGGTCCAGCCCGAGTTCGGCTGTTTGGCGCGATACACCCCCAGCAGCCAGGCGGCGGCAAAGCCGATCATGTACATCAGGCCGTACCAGTGCACCTTGAGGGGACCAATGGCAATCGCCACCGGATCAATCTGCGGAAATTCCATAATGCCTATCCCAAAACCAGCCTGAGGCCGATGATAAACAACACCACCGCGAACACCTTTTTCAGCATGGCTGAAGGCAGCCGGTGGCTGAGTCGCGCCGCCAGTCGGGCGAACGGAAAACTGGTGAGCACTATACCGGCTGTTGCCGGCAAAAACACATAGCCCAGCGCCCCTTCAGGGAGGCGGGTTTCCTGCCAACCGGCCACCGCAAACCCCAGGGTGCCGGCGACGGCAATGGGCAGGCCACAGGCGGACGCGATGGCCACCGCTTCCTGCATTCTCAGACGGCACCAGCTCAGAAACGGCACCGTCAACGAGCCGCCGCCAATACCGAAAATGGCAGAGCCGGTACCAATCAGCACCCCGGCCACACCCAGCCCCGCGGCACCGGGCACCCGCTCCGGCAGGTTCGCCTCCGGCGCCTTGCGGCCCGTCAGCGCCATCTGCAAGGCAATCACCATGGCAAAGAGACCGAACAACCGGGTCAGCAGTTCCCCTTTCATGGCATCGGCGATAAAGGCCCCGGCGAAGGCCCCCAGCACAATCCCCACGCCCAGCCGCAACACCACCGGCCAGCGCACAAAGCCCGCCTTGTGATGGGTGCGCACCGCGCTGATAGAGGTAATCATGATGGTGCTCAGGGAGGTGGCCACCGCCATCTTCGCCACCAGATCAGCAGGAAAACCAAGCCCGTGAAACAGGAAAATCAGCGCCGGCACGATGACCACGCCACCGCCCAGACCCAGCGCCCCGGCCAGCAGACCGGCGCCCACACCGACTCCCAGACAAATCAGAAACAGTTCCCACATTGGCCAGCCCTTAGCGCCGGTTCATAATCTCTACGCAAGGCAGGTATGCTAGCACGCTACATGTGTCACACGCTGGCGGGATTACCCTTCCCGTTGGAGCCTGGCTCGCAAGGCGAAGGCACCAACCCATCCCCCTGATTGACGGGCAAGTTTCATGTGCATTGTGCTTTTCGACTGGCAACCGGATTCCCCGACTCCCCTGCGGATGGCCGCCAACCGTGACGAATTCCACGCCCGCCCCGCCGAGCCCGCCCGCTGGCGCGGCGATATCTTCTGTGGCCTGGATCTGACCGCCGGCGGCACCTGGCTGGGCATCCACCGCAATGGTCGTATCGCCGTGGTCACCAACTACCGGGAACCCATTGCCGAACGGCAAACCGGCGAACGCTCACGGGGTCTGTTGCCGCTGGCCTTCCTGGAAGGCAACGACTCCCCGGAACGGTTCTGTCAGGCGCTGGCCGAAGAGCAACATCACTACGGCGCCTTCAACCTGCTGGTGGGCACCCCGGAGAGCCTCTGGTACATCGGCAACCGGGGAGCCCCACCCCAGGCGGTCACACCGGGCGTTCACGGCCTGTGTAACGGTCTGCTGGACGACCCCTGGCCCAAGGTGCAGCGGGCCAAACAAAGTCTGGCCAATGCTCTCACCGTCGACAGCAGCCCGGAACAGCTGATGGAGGTGGTCAACGATCACTACCAGCCACCGGACAGCGAACTGCCCGATACCGGCGTCGGCATGGAACTGGAACGTCTGGTGGCCCCGGTCTTTATCCAGTCCCCCGGCTACGGCACCCGGGCCAGCAGCGTGGCCGAACTGTACCGCCACAGCGATCCGATCATGCTGGAACAGGGCTGGTTGCCGGACGGGACGGCGGACGGGGCGCTACGGCGCAGCCACCCCTGACCGGACCGGTTATCGACCCAGCATCAGCCCCGCATAAAACCGCACCATGTGCGGGTATTGCTCACGGGGAAGACGTTCGTTGTGGCCGTGAAAGCGGGCCAGATCGTCCTGCCCCAGGGACACCGGCATAAACCGGAACACCTGATCTGAGAGAGACTGATAGTGACGGGCATCGGTGCCGGCAATCAGCAGGTAGGGCGCGACCACCGGCTGTTCCGGTAACGCCCGCGCCAGCGCCGCCAGGCGATCAAAGGTGGCAGAGGGAATCCCGGTGACCGGGGAAGGGTCGGACAGGAAGGCCCCCCTGGACGTGACGCTGATACTGTCCGGCAATGCTTTTTCCAAATAGGCCCGCAGACTGTCCCGGGTTTCTCCCGGCGCCAGCCGGAAATTCAGGGTGGCGCTGGCGGTGGCCGGCAGCACATTTTCCTTTACCCCGGCACTCAGCAAGGTGGGTGCCATGGTGGTACGCAGCAACGCGTTGGTTTCCGGTTTACCTTCCAGCTGACGCACAATCAGCGGCTCGAACAACCACAGATTGGCCAGCACCAGTCGTTTGGCAAAGGGCTGGTGCGGCGCGACCTGCTCCAGCATTTTGCGTGTCGGGCCACTCAGAGACGCCGGACGGGGATGGGTCTGCAGGTGGTCGATGGCCGCCGCCAGGTCACCGATGGCGGTTGTCTGCGGGGGGCGTGACGAATGCCCGGGCTCGGCCTCTGCCTGCAATTCCACCGTCATGTAGCCCTTCTCGGCAATGCCCATCAGCGCCACCGGACGATCCAGGCCCAGGGTGCTGCCCGGCAGCATCATGCCCCCCTCATCCAGAATCAGGGCAAAGCGCAGGCCCTGCTGTTCCAGCCAGGCGGCCATCTTCATCGCCCCCTCGCGCCCGCCGATTTCCTCATCGTGACCAAACGCCAGATAGACATCGCAGGCGGGCGTCTGGCCGGTTTTCAGCAAGGCCTCCGTGGCTTCCAGAATCGCCATCAGGCTGCCCTTGTCATCCAGGGCGCCGCGACCCCAGACAAAGTCGCCATCCACCACACCGGCAAACGGCGGATGCTGCCATTTTTCCGGGGATGACACCGGCACCACATCCTGATGGGCCAGCAACAACTGGGGTGGGCAGTCATTCTGGCTGTCCCAGTGATACAGCAGGCTATGGCCAAAGGGCTTCACAGAGAGGGTCTGGTGGGTCAACGGAAAACGGTCGCGGAGAAATCCATGGAACCCCACAAAGGCATCGGGCTGATCCGGCAGAGTCGGAAACCGCAGGGCCATTGCCAGCCGCTCCACCATGGCGTCCTCGTCCACGGCTTGCGTCAAATCGGGCAGTTCAGCAACCCGGCTGTCTGCCTGCGGCAATGTCAGGGTGTGATAGAGCAATACCGCGAGCAGGATAAGCACGGCCAGCGCCAGCAATTGCAGCAAGCGTTTCATATTCAGCCCTCATGTCTTGTTGTTATGGCTGGCGCGCTGTGTGGTCAGACCAGCGCCTTGCGATTACGCAGCAATTCGCCCAGCCCGGCCTTGTCCAGTTGCAGATCCACGTAGGCAGCGATGACCTCGCCGTTATCCATGGCCAGCACTTCGTTGAGCAGCTGACGGGTAAAGCTGGCTTTCACCTGGCGCACGGCGGCTTTCACCTTCAGCAGGTTGGAGGCATTCATGGACAACGCATTGACCCCCATGGCCATGAGCAACAATGCCGAGCCCACTTCCCCGGCCATTTCCCCGCAGACAGACACCGGCACGCCTTCCTCATGGGCCTGCTCAACCACATGCAAGATGGCGTGCAGCACCGCCGGGTGATAGGAGTTGTAAAGGGACGCCACCTGTCGGTTGTTGCGGTCCACCGCCAACAGGTACTGGGTCAGGTCGTTGGTGCCAATGGACAGGAAGTCCACCCGCTGGGCCAGCGCCCTGGCCTGGTAGACGGCAGCGGGCACTTCGATCATCACCCCCACCTGGGGCATGGGAATGTCCAGCCCTTCATCACGGACTTCCAGCCAGGCCCGGTGAATCAGGTGCTGCGCCTCTTCCGCTTCAATCACGCTGGTGACCATGGGCAGCATGATGCGCAGGTTGTCCAGGCCATCACTGGCCTTGAGCATGGCGCGCACCTGCACCATGAAAATTTCCGGATGATCCAGGGTGACACGGATCCCCCGCCAGCCCAGGAAGGGGTTTTCTTCCTCGATGGGGAAGTAGCTCAGTGACTTGTCGCCACCGATATCCAGGGTCCGCATGGTTACCGGATGCGGCGCGAAGGCAGCCAACTGCTCCCGGTAGATGACTCGCTGCTCTTCCTCGGAGGGAAAGCGATCGCGAACCATGAAGGGAATTTCCGTGCGGTACAGCCCGACGCCTTCAGCACCGCGCTCGATGGAGCGGTTGATGTCGGTCATCAGGCCGGTGTTCACCTGCAGGGGGATACGGACACCATCCAGGGTTTCCGCCGGCTCATCGCGCAGCTTTTCCAGGCCCGCCTGAAGATTGGCTTCCTCGGCGATGATTTCTTCGAACTGTTCCTTGAGCTCCGGCGAGGCATTGGCCACCACCCGGCCACGGAAACCATCAACGATGATTTCCTTGTCGTCCATTTGTTTCAGCGGCAGGTTCTGGGCGCCCACCACGGTGGGGATGCCCATGGCCCGGGCGACGATGGCCATGTGCGAGTTGCGCGAGCCCCGGGTCGTCACGATGCCGCGAATTCGCTCACGGGGGACTTCCATCAGCATGGGCGCGGAAATATCTTCACCCAGCAAAATGCAGTCATCCGGAAACACGATATGCCGGCGATTCTGGCTCTGCAGCTGCGCCAGCACCCGCCGCCCCAGATCGCGCACATCCGCCGCCCGTTCGCGCAGATAGGGGTCATCCATCATCTCGAAGTTGCGCACATGGGCATCCACCACAGTACGCAAGGCCCCCTGGGCCCACTGGCCCTCACGGATATGCACGATCACTTCGGCGGGCAGCGCATGCCGGTCCAGCATGCGCAGGTAGACATCAAACAGCGCCTGCTCTTCCGCACCCAGACTTTTCGAGGCGCGCTCGGCCAGGTCCCGCACTTCCTGACGCACCCGCACCAGCGCATCATCCAGGCGGGCAATTTCCGCGCTGACATCCTCCACCTGACGATCCGGCACAGCCGACAAATCCGCCGCCGGGAACAGCAGAACCCCGAAACCGATGGCCGCACCCGGGCAGCCCGGCAGACCATCATAAAAACTGGGCAGGTCCACCCCGCCCGCATCCAGCTGATCGAACAGCACCCCGGAGGCATGGGCGTGGGCAATCACCGCCGATAGCTGGGCGGAGATGGTAACCAGAAAGGCTTCTTCACTCTGGTCGAAACGGCGCACATCCCGCTGCTGCACCACCATCACCCCCAGCACCTTGCCATGGTGCATCACCGGCACACCGAGAAAAGCATGGAACGGATCTTCGCCGGTTTCCGCCAGGTAATGGAATTTGGGATGACTGAAAGCGTCTTCCAGGTTCACCGGCTCTTCGCGCAGGCCAACCTGGCCCACCAGACCCTCCGACAACCCCAGGCTCACGTGCCCCACCGCTTCCTGCTTGAGCCCCTCGGAAGCCATCAAGACATAACGCTGCTCTTCTTCGTTACGCAGATAAATGGAGCACACTTCGGTGCCCATGGCATCGCGGACCCGCTTTGCCATCAGGTTGAGCGCGGAAGGGATATCCGCCGCGTTGTTCACTTCCTGGACAATGCGGCGCAGGGTATCAAGCATTGGGGTTGTCTCCCGGTGACATCGGCTTTCTGTCCTGCTCCACCCGCTCGCCCTTCAGCGCCGGGGCCAGTTCACGCAGGGCACGGGCATAAACGCCCCGTTTGAAATGCACCACCTTGCGAATCGGGTACCAGTAATTCACCCAGCGCCAGGCCTTGAATTCCGGGCTCTCGCTGGCGAACAGATCAATCGCCTCATCTTCCGCCGTCAGGCGCAGCAAAAACCATTTCTGTCGCTGACCAATACAATGGGGGCGATTTCTCGGCCGACGCAGAAAGCGGCGCGGCAGACGATAGGTCAACCAGCCCTCCGTGCTGGCCACAATCTCAACGTGTTCAGGGCGGAGTCCGACCTCTTCTTCCAGCTCACGGAAAAGCGTTTCCTCCGGTGTTTCGCCGGGCATCATGCCCCCCTGGGGGAATTGCCAGGCATCGCGGTTACCCACCCGGCGACCCCAGAATACACGGCCATCCTGGCCGGCAATGATGATCCCGACGTTCAGCCGGAATCCCTTTTCATCAATAATGCCTGTCATGGTGTCTCTACGAGCCGACACACCATTGTCGACTCTGGCTCCTTGTTGACCCATTAAACCTTGCCGGGCAACCCGCAATCAATGCACAACCGTGCAACATCCGGTCCACAATCCACGATCCCCCTGCCGGCAAGGCCCCGAGCCATCCTGTCGCTCCCTATAACTTGTCATTCGCTTCGCATAAACTGTGCCGTTCACGTAAGGAGAGGCCATGACGCTCGCAATTTTCGACCTGGACAACACCCTGATCGCTGGCGATTCCGACCACCTGTGGGGGGACTGGCTGGTGGAAAAAGGCATTGTCGACCAGCAGCACTACAAGGAAACCAACGACCAGTTCTATGTGGATTACCAGAATGGTCGGCTGGACATCATGGCGTACCTGCGCTTTTCCCTGAAAGTGCTGGCCGAGCATGACATGGCCCAGCTTCACTTCTGGCGCGAGCAGTTTCTGGCGGAAACCCTGGATGCCATGTGGCTGCCCAAGGCAGAGGCCCTGCTGCAGAAGCACCGGGACCAGGGGCACACCCTGATGATCATCACCGCCACCAATGATTTCGTCACCGCACCGCTGGCGGACCGGCTGGGCGTGGACCACCTGATTGCCACCGTGGCGGAATGCAAGCGCGAACGCTACACCGGCAATGTGGCCGGCACTCCCAGCTATCGGGATGGCAAGGTGGAACGACTGGCGGAGTGGCTGCGCGCCAACGACGAAACGCTGACTGACAGCTGGTTCTATAGCGATTCCCACAACGACCTGCCGCTACTCAGAAAAGTCGACAACCCGGTGGCCGTGGATCCGGATGCCACCCTGGATCGGGAAGCGCGTGAGCAGGGTTGGCCAATCATCAGCCTGCGCTGAGACTGATACCAAGGGGAAGGGGAACCATGCGTTATTTTTTCGCCGTATTACTGGCACTGGTGTTGGCCGCTTGCGACAGCAACACACCGGAACCGGCGCCGAGCGAAGAGAGGGATACGTCCATCACCGAGGCGGAGATCCCCGCCAGTGACTGGCAGCAGAACGCCGACAAGGCCTTTCAGGACAGCGCCGCTGCGTGGCAGCAAGCCCTGCTTGATTTCACTGAGACCCGTGAACAGGCCCAGCTCGATGCGTTGCGCGATCGGCTTGAGGACTGGTATGCCGCCTTTGTGGATCACTACCTGCTTGCCGCCAGTCGCGCCTGCCAACTCAAGCAACAGGAATTGCTCAACCGCATGGACACCTGGCCCCTTTACCCCGGCTACCTGGATGCCCTGCCGGAATGGCCCGAGTCCGGCCTGATCAGTGATCCCTATCTGGAGATGACCCGAAAATCCCTGCGTGTCCAGCACGGCGCCACGGATGCCAGTGAAGCCAGCCTGGGCTTTGCCGCCTTGTTTGTGGCACTCAATGGCACGGGGGAGACCGCCAAGGCATTACCCCTGCTGGCTGGCGATGACGAGATTGCCCTGCGCCGCCGCCAATATCTGCAGCTGGCTGGCGAGCAACTACAGGCCGATGCCAAACTGCTGTCCGTGGTCGCCCCCCTGGATTCACCCTCCCTGAAATGCGGGCTGGAACATACCCTGGCCCGTACCGCCCACAAAGACAGCACCGATCTGGAAGCGGAAGGCCTGTTTATTCCGGCAACCGTGCGCGAAGTGAATGCAAAACGGTTGATGGAGGGTGTGCGTAATATGGATCAGACCACTCTGGAAGCCTGGGCAGAAAAAGCACCGGGGATTGAAGAAGCCATCGCCGCATCGAAGAAAGCCGGCAGCGAGGCGCTGCAGGAGTGGCTGAATCAGCCCTGAGCGAATAAAGCCTTTGCAGGAGCGGCGCTCGAGCCGCGAAGAAAAACGTTTCGCGAAACGAGTCACGAGGAGCGAAAACCTGGTCTCTCCGTCTTTCAGGTTTTGGTTTTCGAAACTCGCTTCTCGCAACTCGATACCGTGATAATCGCGCCGCCAGCGACGCTCCTACAGCCAATCACAGCAATAGGCGGAGAGATTCTCACGTCGGCAAGAATCACTACCCACAAAAAAGCCCGTCGGACTTTCACCCGGCGGGCTTTTTTTGTGCTGAACGCTACTTAGAAATTGTAGCGGCCAAACACACCGTAGGTATCACGGTCGCCACCCACAATAACGCGGGCGCCCAGATCCACCACCGGAGTCAGCTTGAACAGACCCTGGCCGTAAACCCCCAGATCATCATCGTACAGGTCCATGTAGGTCAGACCACCGGACAGCTCCAGCTGCTCGGTCGTCGCGTGACGCAGACCACCGCGCAATTCGAAACCGATTTCATCATCGGAATTGCCCGGATCAAAATCCCGGTCATCGTAAAGGATGTCGGCAGTGGTCACGAAGTCCAGACCCCGCTGCAGGGGGGTATGGAAACCGGCCCCGGCGGAAAGGCGAGTGCCATCCACGTCGCCGTCAGGGAACGGGCCACGGTCATAATCACCGTCAAAGAAACCCAGGCTACCGCGCAGGAAAATATGCTCATCCAGAGCGAATGAACCCTCAGCGGTCAGCGCGTCCACATCCACATCGTTATCCAGATCCCAGCGATCATAGGCCAGCTGGCCGTAGGTGTAGGAAAAGCCGTTATCGCGAACCATGGACGTCCGCTGCTCCGCCATGGCCGGTGCAGCAACAGCCAGGGCAATACCTGACACAAGCAAAGTTTTCTTAAACATAGAAAAGGTCCTCTCAATATTGATAAACGGCATCAATGTGCTCGCACTGTAGTGGCAATATGGAGTCTTAAGCGCGCGAGCAGTTCCGCCTTTTTGACAGTTTTATAAAAATTTTCAATGCCGGCACCGGGTTATAGCACGGGCTTGACCTTGGGGTTACCCTGAAGTTTGACAATCTGTGACAGCAGGCATGGTTCCATCCCCATCGCCCACGGAGACCCGGATGCAGACACAGAGGTTCGCGATTCAGGGCGCCAGCTGCCAGGGCTGCGTCCGCAAGATTCGCCAGTCGCTTGGCGCCCTCCCCGGCGTCGACGATGTGCAGGTGGATCTGGACACCCAGCAGGTGACCGTCACTGGCAACGCCGACAGCGCCGCCGTGCAGGCAGCCCTGTCCAGGGCCGGCTATGCTTGCGATACGCCGCCGCAGGAGGCTCCGCCCTCCCCCGCCAGCCGCGACCATGAGCAGCAGCTGGCCATCACCGGCGCCACCTGTGCGGCCTGTGTACGCACCATCGAAAACGCCCTGCGCCACACACCCGGCGTCACCCGGGCCCAAATGAATTTTGCCGATCGCACTGCCAGAGTCAGCGGCACTGCGGATACCCAATCCCTGATTGATGCTGTGGAGCGGGCGGGCTATGGCGCCAGTCCCGTGGACGACAACGATGAGGATGGCGCCCGCGAGCAGCAGGAACAGCGGCACTATCGTCAGTTACTCCGCCATATGTGGCTGGGCCTGGGGCTGGGTGTCCCGTTAATGGCCTGGGGGCTGCTGGGTGGCGACATGATGGTTCGCCCCGGCCAGACCAGCCAGTGGGCCTGGCTGGGGATCGGCCTGATGACCCTGGCGGTGCTGGCGACCGCAGGCCGCCATTTCTTTGTCGGTGCCTGGAAAGCGTTTCGCAATCACAACGCCAACATGGATACCCTGATCGCCCTGGGGACCGGCGCCGCCTGGGTCTATTCCATGGCCGTGGTCTTGATCCCCACCGCCCTGCCGGAAGCCGCCCGCCACGTGTACTTCGAAGCCAGCGCCATGATCATCGGCCTGATCAACCTGGGTCAGGCACTGGAAGTCCGTGCCCGGGGCAAAACCAGCGCGGCGGTAAAACGCCTGCTGGATCTGGGCGCCAAAACCGCCCGGGTAGTCCGCGATGGCCCGAATCAGGAAAAACGGGAAGAGGATATTCCCGTGGAGCAAGTGCAGACCGACGACATCCTGCGCGTGCGCCCCGGAGAGAAAATTGCCGTGGACGGTATCGTCGAGGAAGGGGAAAGCCGGCTGGATGAATCCATGCTCACCGGCGAACCCATGCCGGTGCGCAAGGCCATCGGTGATACGGTCAGCGCCGGCACCCTCAATGAAGGCGGCACCCTGCTCTACCGGGCCACCGCCGTGGGCAAGGACACCGCCCTGTCGCGGATCGTGGCGCTGGTAAAGAAAGCCCAGGGCAGCAAGCCGCCCATTGGGCGTCTGGCCGACCACGTCTCCGCCGTCTTCGTGCCTGCCATCATGCTGATCGCCGTGGTCGCTGCCCTGGCCTGGTTCAACCTGGGACCGGAGCCACGCATCACCCACATGCTGATCAGTGCCACCACGGTGCTGATCATTGCCTGCCCCTGCGCCCTGGGGCTGGCCACCCCCATGTCGGTCATGGTCGGCGTCGGCAAGGCCGCGGAACACGGCATTCTGATTCGTGAGGGGGACGCCCTGCAGACCAGCAGCAAGCTGGACACCATTGTGCTGGACAAGACCGGCACCATCACCGAAGGCAAACCGGCGCTCACCGAGATTCTCTGTGCCGAGGGCCAGCAGGAAGACACCCTGCTGCAACTGGCCGCCAGCCTGGAAAGCGGCTCCGAGCATCCATTGGCACGCGCCATCGTGGGAGCGGCGGAGCAGCGTGAAATCAGCCCGGACCGGGCCGACAATTTCCAGGCCCTCAACGGCAAGGGCGTCAGCGCCACCCTGAACGGCAAACACTACCGGCTCGGCAACCGCCGCTGGCTGGAAAGCGAAGGCATCACCGTCAGCCTGAACAGCGACTCGCTCACCGAGCGTGGCGCCACCCCCCTGTTCCTGGCCGAAGACAACACCCTGCTCGGCATCCTCGGCGTGGCCGACCGTATCAAGGAAGATTCCCGGGAGGCCATTGCCCGTCTGAAAGATCAGGGCCTCACCGTGGTGATGATGACCGGTGACATCCAGGCCAGCGCCGACGCCATCGCCAAACAGGTGGGCGTGGATCAGGTGATGGCGGAAGTGCTGCCTGAAGACAAGGCGAAAAAAGTGCAGTCTCTGCAGGAAGAGGGACGCATCGTGGCAATGGTGGGCGACGGCATCAACGATGCCCCGGCGCTGGCCCAAGCGGACGTAGGCTTTGCAATCGGTACCAGCACCGACGTGGCCATCGAATCCGCTGCCATCACCCTGATGGGCGGCTCCCTGCACGGCGTCGCCGATGCCATGGCAATCTCCGCCGCCACGGTACGCAACATCAAGCAGAACCTGTTCGGCGCCTTTATCTACAACAGCCTGGGCGTGCCCGTTGCCGCCGGGGCGCTCTACCCGCTCACCGGTAGCCTGCTCAGCCCGGTGATTGCCGGCGCCGCCATGTCGCTCAGCTCGGTGACCGTGGTCAGCAATGCCAACCGGTTGCGGCTGTTCAACCCTCAGCGAGGCAAGTCATGACACTGCTGATCAATCTTGCCGGCCTGTTGCTGATGATGGGGATCGTCTGGTGGTTCTGGCTGTCCAATTCCACTGGAAAAAGCCAGGCTGTCAGTGATCAAGACACCACCATTGTAGTCGCGGATGGCGTCTACAAGCCGGCCACCCTGCATGCCAGGGCCGGGGAGACTCTGACCCTGCACTTCGACCGACGGGATCCTTCCCCCTGCGCCGAGCAGGTGGTGTTCCACGGGCTCGACGTGAGCGAATTTCTGGAAACAG
>NZ_LWEJ01000167.1:0-18259 GCF_001635525.1 Alcanivorax sp. HI0007 | reverse complement strand
ACCTAACAACAGCTTCACGAGACACACTGCAAGCTGAGCATTAACGCATCGCTTGCAGAAACCGGAGCGCTTCACCTCCGCGCACACAGGCTTGCATCGCGGGCATCCATTGCCGCCACTGCCAGGACAGCCCGTATTGCAGCGTGGAGAGAGCGACCTGCAGCTGATAAGGAGGCGGAATGGGACAAGCGTTGAACATCGCCCTGCTTCCCGGTGACGGCATCGGCCCGGAAGTGACGGATGTGGCAGAGGCGGTCCTGAACCTGCTGATCCAGCGCTACCAGCTGCCGTTAGGATATACCCGCTTTGACTGGCCGTCCCACGCCTGGCATCAGGCCCATGGGGAGATGATGCCCGGCGACGGCGTGGCGCAGCTTCGCGAGTTTGATGCCATGCTGCTGGGCGCCCTGGGGGATCCCGGCCCGCTGGAAGACCCTTCCCGTTTTGTCCTGTCCGACAGCGTGTCTTTGGCACCGTTACTGGCCCTGCGCAAACAGCTCGACCTGTGGGCCTGCGAACGCCCGGCCCACTGGCTGCCCGGCGCGCCCCAGTATCTGGCCGATCCACGCGCCCGCGAAGTGGATATGCTGGTGATTCGCGAGAACAGCGAAGGCGAATACAGCGGCCAGGGCGGGCGGCTGGCGCCGGGCACTGCTCAGGAAGTGGCCACCCAGGTGGAGGTGTTTACCGCCCGCGCCACCGAACGACTGATCCGCCATGCCTTCCATCGGGCCCGTCAACGGGCCGCCCAGCGCGAAACACCCCGTCAGTTCAAGAACGGCAAGCACGCCCAGGTATGCCTGATCACCAAGCGCAATGCCCAGCCCTTCTGGGGCGACCTGTATACGGATACCTTTCAGCGCATCGCCAACGAATTTCCCGACGTGGACACTCACCACGAGCTGGTGGATGCGGCCTGCATGAAGTTCGTGCAGTGCCCCTGGCGCTTCGACGTGGTGGTCGCCAGCAATCTGCACGGTGACATTCTTACCGACCTGGCAGCGGTATTGTGCGGCGGACCGGGGCTCGCCCCATCCGCCAACCTGAACCCGGATGAACCCACGCTGCCCGCCCTCTTTGAACCGGTACACGGCAGCGCCCCGGACATTGCCGGCCAGAACCTGGCCGACCCCCGCGCCACCCTGATGAGCCTGGCCATGTTGCTGGAAAATCTGGCCCACCATCACCCGGCCATCGGCAGTGCGGCACAACATCTGCATGACCTGATTCAGGCGGACCTGGCCCGCGAGGCGAACGGTGACCCTTTTTCAGGCACCCGGGAAACCGGACAACGGCTATGCCAGTGGCTGGCAGCCTGACGCTGCGCCGGCAAGCCAACAACAGAAAGGAGGCACTATGAGTCACCTGTCCCCCCTGCTGGTGCAATCCAGCGGTATTTGTGCCGAGCGCGGCGAAGGAAACTGGCTCTACGACGAGGATGGCAACCGCTGGCTGGATTTCACCTCCGGGATCGGTGTGACCTCCACCGGTCACTGTCATCCGAAAGTGGTGGCTGCGGCTCAGGAGCAGGTCGCCAAACTGGTCCATGCGCAATATGCCACCGTCAAACACCCCAATATGGTTGAACTGACGGATCGGCTCTACAAGCATCTGCCCGCCCATATGGATGCTGTGGCGTTTTCCAATTCCGGCAGTGAGTCCGTGGAAGCAGCATTCCGCCTGGCACGACAGGCTACCGGTCGCCCCAACATTGTGGTGTTTCGTGGCGGTTTTCATGGCAGGACCATGGGCGCGGCGTCGTTGACCACCTCCAATAACAAGGTGCGCACCGGTTGGGCACCGCTGATGGCGGGCGTGTCGGTTGCCCCCTTCCCCCATGCCTACCGCTACGGCTGGGACGAAGACACTACCGTGGACTTCTGTCTGGGAGAACTCGATCACCTGATGATCACCGAGTGCAACCCCAAGGACACGGCGGCCATCATCATCGAACCGGTACAGGGCGAGTACGGCTACTACCCGGCGCCGAAACGTTTCATGGAAGGGCTGCAGGCACGCTGCAAGGAACATGGCATCCTGCTTATCGTCGATGAAATCCAGGCCGGCTACGGGCGCACCGGCAAGTTCTGGAGTCACGAACACAGCGGGGTGTCCGGGGACATCCTGATTACCGCCAAGGGGTTGGCCAGTGGTTACCCCCTGTCTGCCATCGCTGCCAGCAAATCCCTGATGGACAAGGGCTACCCGGGCTCCCAGGGCGGCACCTACGGCGCCAACGCGGTTGCCTGCGCTGCCGCCATCGCCACGCTGGACGTGATCGAAGAAGAAGGACTGGTAGAGCATGCCCGCGAGATGGGTGACTATCTGCTGGAGAAGCTCACGGCCGTTCAGCAGGATTTCCCCTGTATCGAAGAGATACGCGGCCAGGGCCTGATGCTCGGCGCCGAGATCACCCGCTCCCCGGGGGTGGCAGACGGCGAACACGCCGCGGCCATTCTCAAGGCCTGCGAGAAAGATGGCGTCCTGCTGCTCCGCTGTGGTCACAAGGGCCAGGTGGTTCGCTGGCTGCCTGCGCTCAACGTGACTCGCGAGGAAATCGATATCGCCGTGGGCACCTTCGCCAAGGCGATTGCCAGTACATGCAAGAACCAGGATAAACGCTGCTCAGGCTGCAAAAGCTGAATTCGAAAGCCACCGGAAAGTGAAAGAGTCGCATTATGAGCAAACCGGTAATTACGGTGCTGATGGCCGAGGATGAACCCTCCATGCCCGGGCTTGAAGCCCTTGCGGGGCAAGCGGAGGTTCGCGAGGCCCGGCATCGGGAGGAGTTGGAAGCCGCCCTTCCGGAAACGGAAATTTTGCTGGTGACCGATTTCCGCACCGAGATGCTGCAGGAAGTCTGGCCCGATCCCTGCAAAATTCGCTGGATACACGCCACAAGCGCGGGGGTGGATGCCCTGATGATTCCCCAAGTGCGTGACAGCGACATTCCTGTCACCAATGCCAGAGGTATTTTTGACAGGGGTATTGCCGAATATGTGCTCGGCGCCATGTTGCTGTTTGCCAAGGACACGCTCACCAACCTGTCGTTGATGAAGGAACACCGCTGGCAGCACCGGGAAACCCGTCTACTGCGAGACAGCCGGGCCTTGGTGGTAGGTGCCGGCTCCATTGGCCGGGAAGTGGCAACCGTACTGGGCGCCCTGGGCGTAAGCGTAGTGGGCACTGCCCGCAACGCCCGGGAGGATGCAGCGTTTGAGCGGGTGCATGCCCAACAGGATCTGCCCGATCTTCTCCCGGAAGCGGACTACGTCATCATTACCGCACCACTGACGCCGCAAACCGAAGGGCTGTTCGACGCTGACCAGTTCCTGCGCATGAAGCCCGGTGCGGTACTGATCAATGTGGGGCGCGGCCCCATCGTGGAAACGTCAGCGCTGCTGGCCGCCCTGCAAAGCGGGCATCTGGGCGGCGTTGCTCTGGACGTGTTCGAAGAAGAACCCCTGCACGCCAACCACCCGCTCTGGGATGAACCCAAGGCCATGCTGTCCGCCCATATGGCCGGTGACTTTATCGGCTGGCGAGCCGCGCTGGGTCAGCAATTTGTCGATAACTTTCAACGCTGGCAGAAAGGGGAACCGCTCAACAACCCGGTCAGCAAGGAGCACGGCTACGTCAGTAATGCCTGAGGCAAGAGCCTGACCGCAGCCCTACGCAGAGAAACACAGGATTAGCGTCAACCAGGAGTGATGCCGATGAGCAAGGAACTACTGACCATGAGCGCCCAGGCGCTGAAAGCCGCCTACCAGACCGGCGCCCTCTCCCCCGTAGAGGTTTGCTCCAACCTGCTGGACCATATCGAAAAGCATGACCCGGCCCTGAATGCCTGGTGCCTGATTGACCGCGACACCACCCTGCAATGGGCCCGTGAATCCGAACAACGCTATCAGCAAGGCACTCCGGAAGGGTTACTGGATGGTGTACCGGTGGCCGTCAAGGATGTCTTTCTCACCCCCATGTGGCCGACCCTGAAAGGCTCCAAAACCATCGACCCTGCCTCTACCCTGAACAAACGCTCCCCGGCGGTGGCCGCTCTGGAGCGCCATGGCTATGTCCCGCTGGGAAAGACCACGACCCCGGAGTTCGGCTGGAAAGGGATTACCGACAGCCCCTTGTGCGGGCCCACCAACAACCCCTGGGATCCATCCAAAACCGCCGGCGGCAGCAGCGGCGGCAGTTCCGCCGCGGTCTCCGCGGGCATGGCCCCACTGGCGCTTGGCACCGATGCCGGCGGCTCTATTCGCATCCCCGCCAGCTTCTGCGGCATCGTCGGCCACAAGCCCACTTTCAGCGAGGTCCCGCACTGGCCCGCCAGCCCGTTTGGCACCCTCGCCCACGCCGGCCCCATGACCCGTTCCGTGGCGGACGCCGCCCTCATGATGAACGTGATGTGCGAAGCCGATGCCCGCGACAGCCTGGCCGCCCCCCGCCGTCATATTGATTATCTGGCGGCGCTGGACCAACCCATGAAGGGCCTGAAAATCGCCATGAGCACCAACCTGGGTTATGTGGATGTGGATCCGGATATCGAGAAAGCGTTCAAGGACGCCGCCAGGGTATTTGAAGATCTGGGCGCCACCATCACTGAAGCCGACCCCGGATTCAGCAATCCGCTGGCCGCGTTCAGTCACCTTTTCTATAGCGGTGCGGCCAATGCCATGCGCGATCTCGGTGAGCGCCAACGCAGCCTGATGGACCCGGCGTTGATTGAAGTCGCCACCAAGGCCGAGAAACTCTCCATGCTGGATTACCTGGGCGCCATGAACGAGCGCATGGCGGTCAGCGAACGCATGGCGGTCTTTCACACCAAATACGATTTGCTGATTACTCCGACCCTGCCTCTTGGGGCGTTCGACACCAACCGCGAAGTACCGGTGGACTGGCCCAGCACCCGCTGGCCCACCTGGACCCCATTTACCTATCCGTTCAACCTGACTGGCCAGCCGGCACTGTCAGTGCCCATGGGGCTGGACAGCAAGGGCCTGCCCATGGGGCTGCAGATTGTCGGTGCCCGTTTCGACGATGCCCGGGTCCTGGCCGCCGGGCACGCCTTCGAGCAAGCCAAGCCATTCACCCTGTTGCCACCATTGCTGCAACACTAGACACGTGTTTTGCGGCGCGCCGTCGCCGCCGCCTGAAGAGCGGCGCATCAAAAAGAAGGAGCACATGATGGGCAATATCAATCTGGATACGGATTTCTACGAAAGCGAAGACCCGATCTGGAATCCGGCGCTGCTCACCATTCCGGTGCCGGGCATTCGTCGCATGGTGAACCTGGCATCGGACCTGGACAATGTTATTCATCTCTCCATTGGCCAACCGGATTTCAAGCCCCCGGGCCATGTTATCCAGGCCGCCGTGGATGCCCTCAACGCCGGGCAGACCGGCTACACCATGGACGCGGGCCTGCCGGAACTGCTCGAAGCCCTGGCTGAATACTACAGCCACCGATACCAACGCCCGCTGGTGCCGGAAAACCTGATGATCACCACCGGCGCCACCGAGGCGATCTATCTGGCGCTCACCGCCACTTCTGCACCCGGGCGGGAGTTCATCGTGCCCGACCCGTCATTCATGCTGTACGGCCCCCTGATCCGCATGAATGGCGGCACCGTAAAAACCATTGCAACCCGGGCAGAGAACAACCATCAGCTTGACCCCCAGGAAGTGATTGATGCCATGGGGCCGAATACCTTTGCCGTGGTCCTCAATTCCCCCAGCAACCCCACCGGCACCATCTACCCACGGGAAACCATTGAAGCCATCGTGGAAGAAGCGGCCTACCGGGGCATTCATGTGATCAGTGACGAGGTCTATGACCACCTGATCTATGACGGTCGGGATTACCCCAGCGTGCTGTCCTGCTGCTCGGACCTGGACCATGTGATGGTGATCAGCAGCTTCTCGAAAACCTTTTCCATGGCCGGCATGCGCATCGGCTGGCTGATCGGCAGCCAGGGCGCCATCAAGAAATTGCGCCGTTACCACATGTTCACCACCACGGTGGCCAACACCCCCTGCCAGTGGGCCGGGGTTGCTGCGTTGCGCGGCAGCAATGACTTTATTGACAGCATGGTGGCGGAATACCAGCACCGTCGGGACCGGCTGGTGGAACTGGTGGAACAGACCCCGTACCTGACCGGATACCAGCCTGATGGCGCCTTTTATTTGTTCCCGTCCCTGCCGGATGGGGTGGACGGCGCCAATGTGGCCCTGAAAATGCTGCGTGAAACCGGCGTCTGCACCATCCCCGGCGACACCTTCGGGGAAGCCGGCAAGCATGCCCTGCGCATCAGCTATTCCACCTCCCTGGACCAGATCGAGGAAGCCTTTGAACGCATCATCCCATGGATGAAAAAACAGAACTTCGGGTAAAAGGCGAGGTGCGAGTCGCGAAAGGCGAAACCGGTTTTGTCGTAACTCGCATCTACAGAAACAAAAAAGCCGCGAACAATCGCGGCTTTTTTAGGTTTAGCTATTAACGATGAATTGTTAACCATTCACTGCTTTTACGGTGTTTCATCCAGCTCTTCCGGTTCCGGAATCAGGAAGTCTTCCTTGGTCACCTTCATCATGAACAGAATGTTGGTGACCACGTAGATGGATGAATAGGTACCCACCAACACCCCGACGATCAGGGCTTCGGAAAACGCCTTCATCACTTCACCGCCGAAGAAGAACAGCGCCACCAATACCAGCAGGGTGGTCAAGGAGGTATTGATGGTCCGGGTCAGCGTCTGGTTCACCGCACCATTGATAATGGCTTCCGGATCCGTTTCCCGGGTATTGCGGAACTCGTCTCGAATCCGGTCCGCCACCACGATGGAGTCATTCAGCGAGTAACCAATCAGCGCCAGCACCGCCGCCAGCACCGTCAGATCAAATGGCCACTGCAACAGTGAAAACAGACCCAGCACGACAATCACATCGTGGAACAGGGCCACCACCGTCGCCACACCGAACTTGTTGGAAAAACGAAACCACACGTAGAGCATCATCAAGCCCAACGCCAGCAGCATGGCCGTACCGGATTCATCACGCAGTTCATCGCCCACCTGTGGGCCGACAAACTCCACCTTCAGCAATTCCAGATCACTGTTCTCAGCCTTGAGTGCATCGAATACCACGTAGCCGATCTTGTCCGCATCCACGCTGTCTTTTGGCGCCACACGGATATTCACTTCCTTGGGCGAACCATAATGCTGGACCACCGCGTCACCGAAACCGGCCTCGGACAGATCCGCTCTTGTCTGCGACAGCTCCACATCCACCGGACTTTTCACCACGATGGTAGTACCACCAGTGAAATCCAGGCCCAGATTCAGGCCCCGGGTCACCAACAGCACCACGGAGATCACTACCAGCGCGATGGACAGGATTCCCAGAGGTTTTCGGGCACCCATAAAATTGACGTTCATTTCTGCCTTACTCATCGCCATCACCGCCTCAGATACTCAGTTTGGCCGGTGCACGGGCACCGCGACCGTAGATCATTTCCACCATGGCACGGGTGCCGATGATGGACGTGAACATGGAAGTGAGAATGCCGATGAACAGGGTTACCGCGAACCCCTGTACCGACCCGGTACCGGCAGCAAACAGGATCACCGCCACGATCAGGGTGGTGATATTGGCATCCAGAATGGTGGTGAAGGCCTTGCCGTAGCCCTCTTCAATGGCTTGCAGTGGCTTGAGGCCACGGCGCAGATCTTCTTTCACCCGCTCGAAAATCAGCACGTTGGCGTCCACCGCCATACCCACGGTCAGTACGATACCGGCAATGCCGGGCAGGGTCAGGGTTGCGCCGGGAATCAGTGACATGATGCCAACGATGATCACCAGGTTGCCGAGCAGGGCCACATTGGCCACCAGGCCAAACACCTTGTACCAGACCACCATAAAGATCAGCACCAGGACCAGGCCCAGTGCCATGGACTTGAGGC
The DNA here is from genome assembly GCF_001635525.1 of Alcanivorax sp. HI0007. Classification (NCBI taxonomy): domain Bacteria; kingdom Pseudomonadati; phylum Pseudomonadota; class Gammaproteobacteria; order Oceanospirillales; family Alcanivoracaceae; genus Alcanivorax; species Alcanivorax sp. HI0007. The sequence continues at coordinate 10,295 of NZ_LWEJ01000167.1, read as the reverse complement.
CGGCTTCGATATTTTCCGCACCCAGGCTCGGGCCCACGGTACGCTCTTCGACAATGCTCACCGGCGCCGCCAGAGAACCGGCACGCAGCAGCAGGGCCAGCTCGGAGGCTTCCGCCGGGTTGTCCAGACCGGTGATGCGGAAACGGCTGCCCAGGGTATCCTGAATGGTGGCCACGTTGATCACGTACTTGTCCGTGGTGCTGACCATCTTGTCCACGGTGTTGCCATCGGCATCGGTGGTCTTCTGGACATCGGTCTTGGTCTCGATGAACAGCACCCCCATGGGGTTACCCACATTCTTGCCGGTGATGCGCTGCATGCGCTTGGCGCCATCCCCGTCCAGCGTCACATTCACTTCCGGTGAACCGTTCTGCTGATCGAAGCCCATACGCGCATCAATGACCTGGTCACCGGTGGCGATTTTGGACTTGCTCAAGGCAACAATACGGCCTTCCTGGCCCTTGAAGGGGAAAAACTCCAGCCCCGGCGGTGCTACCCCGGTACGCAGGCGCGCAGACGACACGCTGTTGTCCACCAGGCGAAATTCCAGGGTCGCAGTACGACCAAGGATCCGGCGGGCCTGGGACGCATCCTGAATCCCTGGCAACTGCACCACAATCCGGTCGGAGCCCTGGCGCTGCACCACGGCTTCCGCCACACCCAGTTCATTGACCCGCTTGTTCAGGGCGGTGCGGTTCTGATCCACCGCATAGTCCTGCATTTCCTTGAGCGCACTGTCATTCAGTGTCAGCACCACTTCCGGGCTGTCACCCGCCGGCTTCATGGCAAAGTTATCCAGTGCGCGGCGCAATGGCGCCCGGGCCGCATCGGCGGCCACCTGATCTGCAAAGGTGGCAGTAATGGTTGTGCCATCCACCTCCACGCTGCGATAGCGAACCCCGGCATCACGCAGGGTCAGCTTGGCATTCCCCGCCCAGGCTTCCATGCGGCTGGTCACCACGTCGTCCATATCCACCTGCAGCAGGAAATGCACCCCGCCCCGCAGATCCAGCCCCAGGTTCATGGGGCTGGCACCCACAGCACGCAGCCATTGGGGGGTGGTCGCCGCCAGGTTCAAGGCCACCACGTAGTTATCGCCCAACAGGTTGGCAGCGATTTCCCGTGCGCGAAGTTGTGCCTCCGTATCATCCAGGCGGACCAGCAGCGAGGTACCAACCGTTTCACCTGGCCCGTGGTTGAGACCGGCATCATCCAGAGCGCCAAGCACCCTCTGACGAGCCACATCGGTGACTTCACCACCGGCCTCTGCGTGGCTGATCTGGATGGCAGGCGCATCGGGGTAAAGATTGGGGAGCGCGTACAGGCCGCAGACGATCAGAGCGGTCAGTAGCAGGAAAAATTTCCAGCGGGGGTAGCGGGTCATAATACTTTCCGGTGTTGCCGGTCCTTGGGCCCGGGAATGAAAAGCGCTGCGCGCTCACCCCCGGGTAAAACAGGTTTTTGAGCCTGTAAAAAGCCCCGTACAGGACGGGGCTGACCGTTGTTTTTAGATGGACTTGATGGTGCCTTTGGGCAGGGTTGCCTGGACACTGCCTTTCTGCAGTTTGATTTCCAGGTTATTGCTGATTTCCACCACCACGAAGTCATCGGTCACCTTGCTGATACGGCCCAGGATGCCGCCGCTGGTGACCACTTCGTCGCCCTTGCTCAGGCTTTCCACCAGGTTTTTGTGCTCCTTGGCGCGTTTTTGCTGGGGACGAATCAGGAAGAAGTAGAACACCACCATCATCACCACCAGCATGATCAGCTCCACACCGCCCGGGCCCGCAGGCGCAGCCGCATAAGCCGGGGAAATCAGGCCGGTGGCCAGCAAGGCCAGGATGGAACGCATTGCGATTTTCATTGATTACTCCAAGTTTTCAATAAGCGAAGGGTGCCCCGAATAGCCGGTTGCACCCTACAGCGCGGGGGTTTGCTGGCCTCGCGCTGCATAGAAGTCGTCCACAAAGGCGGACAATGTACCCCCTTCAATGGCCCCCCGCAATCCAGCCATCAGGCGCTGATAATAACGCAGGTTATGGATGGTATTGAGTTGGGAGCCCAGCATTTCGTTGCAGCGGTCCAGATGGTGCAGATAGCTGCGAGAGAAATGCTGGCAGGTATAGCAGTCACAGTCCGATTCCAGGGGAGCCAGATCATGACGATGCCGGGCGTTGCGGATTTTCACCACGCCTTCGGCGGTAAACAGGTGACCGTTACGGGCATTCCGGGTGGGCATCACACAATCAAACATGTCTACGCCGCGCCGGACTGCTTCCACGATATCCTCCGGCTTGCCCACGCCCATCAGGTAGCGGGGGCGATCCGCAGGCATGTGGGGCGTCAAGTTGCCCAGGGTACGCAGCATGTCCTCCTGGGGCTCTCCCACGCTCAACCCGCCAACGGCATAACCGTCAAAGCCGATGTCCACCAGCCCGGCCAGGGATTCCCGACGGAGAGTGTCATACATGCCGCCCTGTACGATACCGAAGCAGGCTGCATCATTCCCTTCATGGGCGTCTTTGGAACGCCGGGCCCAGCGCAGGGACAGCTCCATGGAATCCCGGGCTTGTTGTTCGGTGGCCGGGAAAGGCGTGCATTCATCAAAGATCATGCAGATATCACTGCCCAGAGAGCGTTGTACCTGCATGGCCTTTTCCGGGGTCAGTTCCACCTTGTCGCCGTTGATGGGGTTCTTGAACACCACCCCCTGCTCGGAAATCTTGCGCATCTCGCCTAGGCTGAACACCTGGAAACCGCCGGAGTCGGTAAGAATCGGTTTATCCCATTGCATAAAGCCATGCAGGGAACCATGGGCCTCGATCACTTCAGTGCCCGGGCGCAACATCAGGTGGAAGGTATTGCCCAGGCAGATCTCGGCACCGGTATCGGCCAGATCCTTCGGCAACATGCCCTTGACGGTGCCATAGGTGCCCACCGGCATAAAGGCGGGGGTCTGGATAGTACCGCGGGGAAAGGTGATCTGCCCGCGCCTGGCGGCACCATCGGTGCCGCTGAGAGAAAAGTGCATTCGAGACATTTAACGCCCCTCTGCGGGAGGCATCTCCACCCGCTCGATAAACATGGCATCGCCATAGCTGAAAAACCGGTACTGCGCATCAATGGCCGCCTGGTAAGCAGCCATGACCCGTTCGCGGCCCGCAAAGGCACTAATCAGCATCAGCAGAGTGGATTTGGGAAGATGGAAATTGGTGACCAGGCAATCCACCAGCCGGAAACGGTAACCCGGATAAATGAAGATATCGGTCTCCCCCTGCCCCGCCATCAAGGCGCCGGACTGACTGGCCGCCTCCAGGGCCCGCAACGCGGTGGTGCCCACTGCCACTACCCGGCCACCCCGGGCGTGGGCCTGCGCCACCTGCTCCACCAGTGAATCGGGGATCTGGTAGCGCTCACTGTGCATGTGGTGGTCTTCCACCTTGTCCACCCGCACCGGCTGGAAGGTCCCCGCGCCAACATGGAGGGTGACAAAACCGATATCCACCCCGTGCTGCTCCAGCGCCGCCAGCATCTCGTCATCAAAATGCAGGCCGGCGGTGGGCGCCGCCACGGCGCCCGGCTCCCTGGCATAGACGGTCTGGTAGCGCTCCATGTCCCCGGCTTCATCCGGCCGGTCGATGTAAGGCGGCAACGGTACGTGACCGATACGCTCGAGCGCCGCGAGCAAGGTGTCACAGCCATGGAACGCAAGAATGAACAGGGCATCCCGGCGGCCAGTGACCTGGGCTCGCACGCCGTCATCAAACTGCAGCCAGGAACCCGGCTTCGGCGATTTGGAAGCCCGCACATGGGCCAGCGCCTCACGGTCATCCACCACCCGCTCGATCAGGACTTCCACCTTGCCGCCGCTTTCCTTCTGACCGAACAGACGAGCGGGGATCACCCGGGTATCGTTAAAAATCAGCAGATCGCCGGGCCGCACATGAGAAAGCAGATCCGGGAATTGCTGATGCTGGAGGGCATCACGGGTGAGCGCCAGCAAGCGGGCATCGCGTCGCTCGGCAGGCGGGTGGCGGGCAATCAGCCCGTCCGGGAGAGCAAAATCAAAATCGTCGACGTTCACGTACTGTACCGGCACGGAAGCTATTGGGGGTGGCAAGGATACCTGCTCTGCCACGTGGAAAAAACACCCTTCATCAAGACCTCTACGGCGGCCTCGCGAATAAAGTGCGAGGGGAAATCAGCTCTTCTTCGGCTTTTTCGGCAATTCCACCGTGGCAGTGGCGGACAGGCGGTCGTGCAGTGTCTGGTGAGGAGCAATCAGCACCACCAGATAACCGGCGCCGAATAGCGCCCAGGAAACACAGGCGCCCAGAAAACGGACCACGGTCTGCCACAGCTTGACCGACCCACCCCGATAATCCTGCACCTGCAGCCTCCAGGCACGCATACCCAGCGTCTGGCCGCCGCGCATCCAGAACCAGGCATAAAACAGCCAGGTTTCCACCAGCAATAGCGGCAACAGAATGCCTTTGAGAAAACCCGGTGCCGCACGGGTCACACCGTTGATGGATTCTTCCGGCAAACCGGTATGGGGATATACCAGCACAAAAATACCCGCGGTCACGAACCACAGGGCCATCACCAGAAAACCGTCATACACCAACGCCATCAGACGTTTGAGCAAACCGGCAGGTTGCAGCTTCTCCATCAGGTCACTCCATTCCGCGTCGGGCCATTGTGCTGCGCCCATAAAAAAGCCCGCGCGAAGCGGGCTTTTTTATCATTTGGTACCAGAGGCCGGACTTGAACCGGCACGCCCGCGAAGGCAACGGATTTTGAATCCGTCGTGTCTACCAATTCCACCACTCTGGCAGTGGTGCGCGAGTATACCAGCAGATGACGGCTTTGCCAGCCTCGGAGAAAGATTTGTCACTCGTAATGCCCATTAGCGGACACTTTTACCGCCGTCACGTTATCCCGGCTACCCGCATTGAGCGCGGCTTTGAGGATGGCAGACTCGCTGGCACCCTGTCCCATCAGGCGCCCCAGATCGTCCACCGTGAGGACCGAATGCACGCCATCAGTGGTCAGCAGAAACTGTTGATCCGCAGAAAGATCAAAACGGGCCTGCTCCAGTTTCAGCTTGTCGCCATTGCCAATGGCCTGATAGATCACATGGGCCCGGGGGTGGGACATGGCCTGGCGCTCATCAATGTCCCCCGCATCCACCAGGGCCTGAACCGGCGTATGATCCCGGGTCAACCGGGTCATCTCTTCCCCCACATGGCGATATAGTCGGGCATCTCCGGCCCACAGCACGGCAGCCTCATCCCGATAAATCAGCAGCACTGCCACAGTGGCCCCCATGGGCTTGCTGCGCAGGTGCAGTGCCGCATGATGGCGAATGGCGTGATTGGCGCTCTGCAAGGCGGATTCCACGGCCATCAGCCGGTGGGCAATACCGCCCCCCAGCGCCACCGTGTCCAGGGATTCACGGATAATGGTAGCGGCCAGATCACCGGCATCGTGCCCTCCCATGCCATCGATCACCGCCCACAGCCCGTCACTGTCCCGGCACACCAGGGTGTCTTCATTGGCAGGTCTGCGCCCTTTATGGGTGCGCCCCTGCCCCCTCCAGATTGTCATTATTATCGTACCCGCTGCAGGAGCCAGACCCCCAGGATGAGACACAGCGCCGGTGGTACAACCGCCGCCATCAAGGGTTCGGTATGAAACACCAGCGATAATTGGCCAAAGAACTGCTGGCCGTAATGGAAGATCAGCCCGGCCACAATCCCTGCGGTGAGACGCAGGCCCATGGTGACCTCTCGCAGTGGCCCGAACACGAAAGAGATGGCGATCAGCACCATGCCGATCGTGGCCAGCGGCATGAACAGTTTCTGCCAGAAACTCAGCATGTAATCGGCGGTTTCCAGTCCCTGGCGTTTCAGGTAATCGGTATACTCGAGCAGCTTGGCCATGGCCAGATGATCCGGTTCCAGCACCACGATACTGAGCAGCTGCGGAGTCAGCTTGGTTTGCCACCGGGCGTTATCGCGATTGAAGACTTCGGTACCTTCATCGGAAAGCCGGGTTCCCTTGATGCCTTCCAGTGACCAGTAATCGCCTTGGTAAATGGCCCGCTCGACAAACTGGGTTTCCGTGAGCTTGTGATTGTCATCAAAGCGATAGCGGGTCAACCCATGCAGCACACCGTTGGGTTGCACCGCGTTGATATGAATGAACTCCGGCCCTTCCCGGTGCCAGTAACCATATTTGGAACGCAGCGCCTCGCCGCCCCCTTCCGCCATGGAACGGTTACTCTGCGCCACCTGCTCCGAATAGGGCGTCAGGTATTCACCAAGAGGAATGGACAGCAGGATCAGCAGGAAAACCGGACGCAACACCAGCCAGCTCACCTTCAATGTGGAGACACCGGAAGCCCGAATCACCGACAACTCGCCGCTATTGGCCAGCAGACCGAGGCCAATCAGGGTCCCCAGCAAGATGGCCATCGGCAGGTATTCATGCACACGCCGGGGGGTGGTGGTGAGAATAAACTGCAGCGCCTGCATGGCCTGATAATCCCCACGCAGACCTTCCAGTTCATAGATAAACCCGAACAGACAATCCAGGCCCACGATAATGCCCAGAATCGCCAGCGTAGGAATCAATACCGCCCGCCAGAAGTAGCGTTTCAGTAATCTCACGCCCGCCTCCTGCGGCGGAAAATCCGCCCGCCGAAATACAACAAGAACACCACAATCACTGCGGTAAGGTGTACCCAGCCAGTGTGCAGGTACCAGGGCAGAGCTCCCTCATGGTCCTCGATAGCACTGCGTGTGACCAACAGCATGCCCACGTACAGCATGTAGCCAAGCACCGCCGGGATCAGCCGGTAAAAACGGCCCTGGCGCGGGTTCACCCGGGCCAGCGGAATCGCTGCCAGGGCCATGATGGGCACGGTCAGAATCAGGGAAATACGCCACTGCAACTCCGCCATGGCATCGCGACTGTTGTCCCGTTCGTTGATCAACTCCGCCGTCGGCCGACCGCGCACCTTGGGAGGGCGGCTGTCGGTTCGCTCCTTACCGATTCTTACCTTCGCTTCCTTGAAGCCGATTTCCTTGTAGTCACTCTGGCCCGGCTTGCCTTGATACTGGAAGCCCTCGGTCAGTAACAGATAGCTGATGCCCTCTTCCTGTACCAGCTTGCCGCTCTTGGCCCAGACCGTCAGCAAACGATCCGCCTCGCCGCGGGCCTGGAACCGGGCATCCGCCACGAACACATTTTCCAGCACGCCTTTTTCCCGGTTCATCTGCTCCGCGTAGGTGGCACGCTGGGTATTGCTGGAGCCTTTTACGTGGAAACGCCCCGGGGTGAGCAGTTCCAGCACCGAGCGGTCTTTCTGCTCTTCAAAGATGCGGTTCACTTCCGCATCGCCCCTTGGCGTCACATAGAGGGAAAACATGGCGACCAGGGTAGTGGCCATGAGGATAGGCAGAATCAGTGACCGGACGATCCGGCGATGGCCCTGGCCACCGGCCTGCAGCACCACCATCTCGTTATCCATGTGCATGCGACCGAGCACCAGCAGCAGGCCGATATAGAGGCTGAGGGGGACGATCATCTGCAGGAATTCCGGCATCCGGAACGCCATCACCAAAAACAGGGCGTCGGCGGCGATTTCGCCGGCGGCGGCTTCGGCGAGGTATTTGATAAACCGGCCACTGACCAACACCATCACCAGAATAAAGGTGACCATGACGGTGGTCATGAAGACTTGCCGGTTAATATAACGATGAAGAATCAAGGGCTGGCCCACTCATTCATGTCTGCAAAAAGGCACCGACACCCCGAAAAGGCAGGACTGATCGCCTGCGGGAGCGGCACATACCGCGCGGGCGACCCGGCAACCAGGCACCTGCGGCAGCAGTGAATGGGTCCTAGTGTAACTGACTGACTGGCCAAGGTGATAATCAAGCGCAATGAAATACCGCTGACAGCGGCGGTTTCGCTGGCAACCCGGCACGCCCCGGCACCCTGCCCCGATTGCGTTTGAACGCCGAACAGCCCACTATTTCCCTGTTTTCGCACCGGCAAGCGCTCTTGCCGCGTGTCATACCTTGATTGATATGGAGACAGCATGGACTTCGCAGTGAGCAACAGGCCCCTGGACAAATTCAAAGCCGATGCACTGATTCTGGTGCTGGGCAAGAACAGCGATCTTCCGGAGTCACTGCCGGAGAGCACCCGCGACCAGCTCACCCGTTTCATCAAGGCCGGCGACTTTGACGGCAGCAAGGGCCAGATGAGCTGGCTGCACCAACCGGAAGGTCTGGCCGCCGCTCGCCTGCTGCTGGTAGGCCGGGGCGACAAGCAGCCCTCCGATCTGCAGTGGCAGGAACTGCTGCGCCAGACGGTGAAAACGGTTCGCAAAGCACCGGTCAAACACGCCGTCTGGTTGCTCGACGCAAGCCTGCCGCAAAGTCTGGAGTGGCAGGCCCGAGAAGGCACCCGGGTGGCAGAAGAAAGCACTTACCGTTTCGATCAGTACCGCAGCAAGCCGGCACCGGCCAGCAAGCTGGGCAAATGGACCTTCTGGCATGCGGAAAAAGATGCCGCCCTGAGCAAGGCAAGCAAGACCGGCAAAGGCGTGGCAAGCGGCGTCAACCTGGCCCGGGACCTGGGCAATCTGCCGCCCAACGACTGCTACCCGGAGTACCTGAGCGGCGTGGCCCGAGATCTGGGCAAGGCCTACGACAAACTCACCGTCAAGGTGATCAGTCAGGCCCAGGCTGAAAAAATGGGCATGGGCGCCTTCGTTGCCGTGGCCAAGGGTTCCGAGCGCCAGGGCCAGATTATCGTCATGGAATACAAGGGCGCCAAACCCGGCAAGGCGGGCCCCGTGGCCCTGGTCGGCAAGGGCATCACCTTCGATACCGGCGGCATCTCTCTCAAGCCCGGCGCCAATATGGACGAGATGAAATACGACATGGGCGGTGCTGCCAGCGTGTTCGGCAGCGTCAAGACCGTGTGCGAGCTGGACCTGCCCATCCACATGGTGGCGGTGGTTGCAGCGGCGGAAAACATGCCCGACGGGCGCGCTTCCCGGCCCGGGGATATCGTCAAGACCCTGTCCGGGCAGACCGTGGAAATTCTCAATACTGACGCGGAAGGCCGGCTGGTGCTGTGTGATGCGTTGACCTATGTGCAACAGAAACACAAACCACACACCGTCATCGATGTCGCGACCCTCACCGGCGCCTGCGTTGTCGCCCTGGGCGCCCATGCCCAGGCGGTATATAGCAACGACGATGATCTCAGCCAGGCGCTGCTGGCCGCCGGCCAGGAGACCGGTGACCGGGGCTGGCCCATGCCCCTGTGGGACGAGTACCAGAGCCAGCTGGACAGTCCCTTCGCCGACATGCAGAACATCGGCGGCCCCAAAGCCGGCTCCATCACTGCCGCCTGCTTCCTGTCACGTTTTGCCAAGGACGTGAAATGGGCGCATCTGGATATCGCCGGCACCGCCTGGATCAGCGGCGGCATGAGCAAAGGAGCCACCGGTCGCCCGGTGCCCATGCTGACCCGCTATCTGATGAACCTGAGCCAGTAATGGACCGGTCGCCGGAAACCTGATGGCCGGCGACGACAGCGCAACCCACGCGTCAGACGTGCATTTTTCACGTCTGACGCCCGCAGGCCCACCATGACCGAAGTGACTTTCTACCTGAGCAACAAAGCTGGCGACGGCGTTCGTCAGGCGCTGGCCTGGCGCATTGCCGACAAGGCCCAGAAACAGGGCCGGCTGGTCTATATTCATTGCCGGGATGCGGACCATGCACGGCAACTGGACCAGCAGTTCTGGCAGACTCCTGCCACTGGCTTCCTGCCCCACGGGACTCAGCAGGAAGGCAAGGCCCCGGTCATCCTGGGTCACGGCGAGGATCCCGGCGACCACCACGATGTGCTGATCAACCTGACCGATCAGGTGCCGGATTTTGCCTCCCGTTTCCAGCGGGTTGCAGAGATGATCAGCGGTGCCGAGAATGAAAGACAGGCCGGGCGTGACCGATTTCGCTACTACCGCGAGCGGGGCTTCCCGGTCACCACACACGAACTGGGCTGAACACGCCACGGACACCACCATGAGCGACCGGGAGACACGAAAAAAAGAGCTTCTCAAGGAGCTCGGCGACGTCCAGTCACTGCTGGACGACACGGAGGCTCGGCCAGCCCCTTCGACCACCGGCCCCGGCAGCCTGGAGCGAGAGCAGATCCGCAAGCTCGCCAGCGAACGACACAACCCCTTTCTTGGCAGCCCAACC